>NZ_JBHZAL010000022.1:0-139939 GCF_042754245.1 Nocardia sp. NPDC059228
GCTCTCGGTGGTCGCCGCGGCCGCGTTGCTGGTCGCCCCGAAGCTGCCGCGCTTCGCGCTCGCCATCGGCGTCTTCGCCCTGCTCGCCGGGCTGCTCGGTCCCACCGTCTATACCCTCGAGACCGTCGCCCAGGTGCACAATGGCGGCAGCCCGACCGCCGGTCCGCCCCGCAGCGAACACGGTGGCGGCCCCGGCCAGCGCGGCGGCGTGGCCGACCCGCAGGTCGCCGGCCTCATCGCGGGCAGTGACACCCGTTGGGCCGCAGCCGCTATCGGCGCTCAGGACGTCAGCTCGCTCGAATTGAGCACGGGCAAGGCGCTGCTCGCGGTCGGTGGCTTCAGCGGTCGCGACGATTCACCGACGCTGGCCCAGTTCCAGCAGTACGTCGCCGACCATCAGATCGGCTACCTGCTGGTGCGTCAGCGCGAGGAATCCGGACAGGACAACAACTCTCGGGGTGGCCGGCCGAATGCCGGTCAGCCGAGCAACCCGCAGTCCGGCCCGGGTAATTCGGAGTCGGATCAGTCCACCTCCGCCCAGATCACCGCCTGGGTGAAGGCGAACTACCCGGTCACCATGATGGGCAATGTGGAGGTCTACAACCTCAACCCCTGACCGGGGACAGCATCCACGGGCATGCACTGGTGCGGGCACCGGTGCATGCCCGTCGTATTCGCGCCTGGGTGGAACGAATTCGGGCCGGGGACCGACCAGTTCGGTGAGAGGAATTCGGTGGATGCGAGGGGCGGCCGTGGATAGCTACAGTGACGGGCGACAGCTGGGGCCGGGTGGGAGGTCGGCGATGGGCGAGGTGCGCGCGCGGGTGGGGGTGCTCGGCCCGGTGCAGCTGACCATCGACGGGGTGGCCCAGCCGCTGGGCGGGCCCAAACAGCGCGCCGTGCTCGCCTACCTGGCGATCAACGCCAACCGTCCGGTATCCGTCGAGGCCCTGGCCAGCGCCGTCTGGGAGGACAATCCGCCGCCCGACGTACGCGTCAGCCTGCACGCCATCATCTCCAATCTGCGCAAGCCGCTGCGCGACGGCGGCATCGACGCCCGGAACATGCTGCAGCACATGGGCACCGGCTACCGCATCGTGCTCGCGGACCCGGCCTGCGATGTCTTCCGCTTCCGCGCCCGCCGCGAGAACGGCCTGCGCGCCCTCGCCGCCGGACGATTCGCCGCCGCCGCCGACGCCCTCTCCGACGCGCTCGCCCAGTGGCGCGGACCGGTCCTGTCCGATCTGCGCGGACTCGGCTTCGCCGACGCCTACGCCGTCGCCCTCGACGACGAGCGCATCGGCGTCATCGAGGCCCGCGCCGAGGCCGATATCGCCCAGGGCCGCGCCGAGGGCGTGGTCTCCGAGCTGGCCCTGCTGGTGCGCGATCATCCCCTGCGGGAATCGCTCTGGGAGCAGCTGATCACCGCGCTCTACCTGACCGGCAGGCAGTCCGACGCGCTCGAGGCGGCCCGCCGGCTGCGCGGCATCCTCGCCGAGGAACTCGGCATCGATCCGGGCCATCGCATCCGGGAGCTGGAATCACGCATCCTGCGCCAGGATCAGCTCAGTGTGCCAGCGGTCGCGGCGGCCTCGGCCACCCGCGCCACCACCATCGTGGACCGCAGCTGGCACGAGCCGCAGGCGCTGCTGCGCGACCGCTCCGGGAACGTCTTCCCGGTGACCGGCTCCACGACCCGCATCGGCCGCCTGTCCGACAATGACATCGCGCTCGCCGACGGCCGGGTCAGCCGCCACCACGCGCTGCTCATCGACAACGGGCACACCTGGGTGATCAAGGACCTGCACTCCTCCAACGGCGTCTATGTCGATGGCGCACGGGTTGCCGACAGCGGATTATTGTCCGATGGAGCGGTGTTGCGCATCGGCGATACCGAACTGGTCTTCCTGCTGGTTCGCGACGAGGACAACGCCGGCTGAACAGCAGTGAATGACACATGACAGATCCGCGACGTCCGGAGCCAATGATTAACTGACCCTTCATTACTGATCCCCCTCACCGCCACGAACCCCCAAGCTCGGTCGGCGATCCTCAACGGTAGCCGTTCCTATGCTCACAGGGGTTGCCATGGATCGGAGGCGTTTTCTGAAGCACGCCGCGCAGCTGGGTGGTGCGGCCGGAGCCATGTCGATGCTCCCGCCGAGCCTGGTGCAGGCCTGGGCCGAACCGGCCCCGCCCGGCGGCTGGGACCGGATCGAACACGTGGTCATCCTCATGCAGGAGAACCGCTCCTTCGACCACTACTACGGCTCCATGGCCGGCGTGCGCGGCTACGCCGATCTCAATGCGCTACAACTGTCCACCGGACGCTCGGTTTTCCACCAGCCCGACGGCGGCCGGGTGGTGATGCCATACCCCACCACGCTCCAGAACATCGACGGCACCGATCACGGAACCCGCACCGGCCATGACGCTTTCGCCTTCGGCCGGCACGACGGCTGGATCCCCGCCAAGGGTGAGGGCACCATGGTCGGCTACGACCGCGACAGCCTGGGCTTCTACTACCAGCTCGCCGAGGCGTTCACCCTGTGCGACGGCTACCACTGCTCGGTGAACGGGCCCACCGACCCCAATCGCATGTACCTGTTCACCGGCACCGTGGAAAACCCGCTGGCCCTGGACAATTTCGCGGAATCCCTGCAGGTCTCGCTGTTCGCCGACGATCTGAAACTGCGCTGGATGCGCAGCCTGCCGGTCGCCGGGATCGTGGATGCCGTACTGGGGATGGTGCACGGACTGACCAGCGCCCTCCCGAACTCGGTCGCCGAATCGCTGGCCGGGCTGGTGGCGCCGCGGACCGGCAATCTGTTCCTCTACGACGCACTGCTCGGCCCCGACGCCGGACGCTACGTCAACGACATCATCTTCGGCCTGCCCTGGACCACCTACGCCGAACGGCTCCAGGAGCGCGGCATCGGCTGGCGCGTCTACCAGGAGTGGGACAACTACACCGACAATGCGCTCGAGTTCTTCCTGCCCTTCCGTGAGGCCGCGCGGGCGGCGCTGAAGTACACCAATGGCGGGCGCGGGGTCGCCTTCGAGAACTTCTTCCGCTATTACACGGACCTGCAACGGGATCCGAGCCTCGAACCCGCCTACGCCGCCGACCTGAAGCGGGGCCTGGACGAGCTGTCGGCGGGGCAGCGGGCGCTGGTGGAGCAGGGGCTGCTGCGGGCGCGCACCGGCACGCTCCTGGAATCCTTCCGCACCGACGTGGCGACCGGACGGCTGCCCACGGTGTCCTGGATCGTCGCGCCCTACGTCGACTGCGAGCATCCGGTCATGGGCCCGCGCAATGGGCAGGCCATGGTGCGCGGGGTGCTGGAGGCGCTCGCCGAACACCCGGACGTCTGGAACAAGACGGTATTCATCCTCAACTACGACGAGAACGACGGGTACTTCGACCACATCCCGCCGCCGGCGCCGCCGGAGGGCGCGCCCGGTGAATACTTCAGCCGCCACAATGCCGGCCTGGGCGCGCGGACACCCGCGATCATCGTGTCGCCGTGGAGCAAACAGGCCGTCTGCTCCGAATTGTTCGACCACACCTCGGTGCTGAAGTTCCTGGAGCGGGTCACCGGTGTCGCCGAACCCAATATCAGCCCGTGGCGGCGGGAGGTGTGCGGCGACCTGTCCTCGCTGTTCGACTTCGGCGCGCGCCGCACCCTCATCCTGCCCACCGCCGCCCCGCGCGCCGAGCAGGCGATGTCCGGTGTCGCGCAACCGCTTCCGTTCGTGCAGCGCCTGCCGAAGCAGCAGAGCGGCAGCAAGGCGCGGGTGCCGCTGCCGTATCGGATGCAGGCCCGGTGCGCGCCCAACGGGCAGGGCGGAATCACCCTCACCATCGACAACGGCGGCACCGGCACCGTGCACTGCCGGGTGCACCCGAACGCCTTCGCCGCGGACTTCACGCCGACCCGCTTCGACATCCCCGGCGGCGGCACTGTCGCACAGGACTTTCCGGCGGTGAACGGTCGCTACGACTATTCGGTGTACGGCCCCGACGGCTTCCAGCGCCGCTTCGCCGGCGATCTCACCGGTCCGTGCGGCGCGCTGCGGGTCACCGCCACGGCGGCCGCCTCCGGCCGGCGCAAGCTCTCCTGGGTATTCGAAAATGGCGGGACGCAACGGGTTTCGGTCGCGGTGATCTCCAATGCCTACCGTCACGACGGGCCCTGGACTATCGATATCGCGGCAGGCGGGACCGAACGGCGCGAGATGTCCTGTGACACCGATGCCGAGGGAGCGGGCTGGTACGACTTCTCGGTGACGGCCGCCGCGGATGCCGGATTTTGGTGCCGGGCAAGAGGATTCGTCGAGACCGGAGCTGCCGGAAGGACCGCTGACGACGCGGCGCCCTTCGACCGGCTGCTGCTCGACCGGTCCCTCTACGAGCCCGGCCGGGACCTGGTAGTCAGCTACGGCCTGGCGGGCGCGGTGGCCGGGCATCGCCTCGCCGTCTACGCCGATCCCGGCGGCCTGGCCGCCACGGTGCCCGCCACGCCCGCGCTGCGCACTCTCACGCTGGGGAACGGGGTGACGCGGGATCAGGTGGTCCTGCCGGTCGTCGCCCAGCCTGGCGCGGCAGATGCGGCGGTCGCTCCGGTAGCGGGACTGCGGCAGGTCGGCGCGGTCCCGGCCGACGCGGCCCCGCGGTCCGGTCCATTGCCGACGGGCTCCTACCTGCTACATCACCTGGATGATGCGGGCCGGCCGCTGGCCCATCCGGTGCGCTTCCGGGTGCTCTGATTCCGGCTGCCTGGTACATCGGGTCAGTTATGCAACGTGTTCTAGACATATCGCTGGTTTTGTCTTACCGTCGGTTCATGAGTTCAACGGCGTCTCATGCGGTGCGATTCGAACTGCGCTCCGGCGAAACCTGGCGCGACCCGTATCCCATGTATTCCCAGCTGCGCGACCACGATCCGGTCCACCGGGCCGTCCCGGAGGGCCGCGAATCCGACGACTTCTACGTCCTGTCCCGGCACGCGGACGTCTACGCGGCCGCGCGCGACCCCGAGACCTACTCCTCGGCCTCCGGCCTGACCGTCGACTACGTCGACCTGCTGGCCGCCGGATTCGGCGCCGCCAAGCCGTTCGTCTTCATGGACCCGCCCGACCACACCGACTTCCGCCGCCGGGTATCACCGGGATTCACACCCCGGCAGGTGAATTCGGTCGAACCCGAGGTGCGGGCCTTCGTCGTCGAGCGCATCGAGGGCCTGCGGGCCGCGGGCTCCGGCGATATCGTCAAGGACCTGTTCAAGCCCCTGCCCACCATGGTGGTGGCGCACTATCTCGGTGTGCCGGAACAGGATCGGGGCAAGTTCGACGCGTGGACCGAGAACATCGTCGGCGGCGCGGTCGAGGGTGCGGGACTGGCCGCGGGCGACCAGAACGCCTTCACCGCGGTCGGTGAAATGGTCGGCTACTTCAGCGAACTCATCGACCGGCGGCGTAAGGAACCCGGCGACGACACCATCTCGCACCTGCTGGCCTCCAGGCTCGGCGCGGATGGCGACAACGAGGGCCTGCTGGCCATGCTCGGCTTCGCCTTCACCATGATCACCGGCGGCAATGACACCACCACCGGAAACCTCGGCGGTGCGGTGCAACTGCTCACCGCCTTCGCCGACCAGCGCCGCCTGCTGGTGGAGAATCCGGCGCTCATCCCCGACGCCGTCGAGGAATTCCTGCGCATGACCTCCCCGGTCCAGGGCCTGGCTCGGACCGCCACCCGCGATGTGGAGCTGCACGGCGTCACCATCCCCGCGGGCCGCCGCGTGCTGCTGCTCTACGGGTCGGCCAACCGCGACGAACGCGAATTCGGGCCCACCGCCGCCGAACTCGACGTGCGCCGCAATCCCAAGCGCATCATGACCTTCAGCCACGGCCACCACCACTGCCTCGGCGCGGCCGCCGCCCGCATGGTGGCACGGGTCGCTCTGGAGGAACTGCTGGCCCGCTGCCCCGACTTCACCGTCGATCTCGATACCGTGCAGTGGGCGCACGGCAACTACGTGCGCTGGCCGATCTCCGTCCCGTTCCGGGCGACGGCCTGACCGACTCCGGGCCGGCCAGCACCCAAGGTCGGCCCGATCGCACCATCCGCGCACCGCGCGGGCAGAGTGTGCACGAGTGGGTCCGGTGGCGGCTGCCCCGCCGCCGGACCCGCGAGCAGCGAAGGGACATCCATGAGCCGAGACTGGCTGGCCGACGACCGCGCCGACCTGGCCGCCGAGCGCATCCTCGATGCCGCCGCGCGCCTGTTCGCCGAGCGCGGCGTCACCGCGGTCGGCATGGGCGATATCGCCAAGGCGGCCGGATGCTCCCGCGCGACCCTCTACCGGTACTTCGAGAACCGGCAGGCCGTCCGCCTGGCCTTCGTGCACCGCGCCACCCGCCGCATTGCCGGGGGCGTGTTCGAACAGGTTGCCACGATCGAGGATCCGGGCGAGAAGGTGGTCACCGCCATGCTCGGCGCGATCCACGCGGTCCGGGCCGACCCCATGCTCATCGCCTGGTTCCGCCCCGGCGAATCCGGCGCGGCCGGGCGCATCAGCCAGGACTCCGACGTCATCGAATCCATTGCGGCGGGCCTGTTCACGCCCACCGCCCTCACCGATCCCGAACGCAGCCGGCTGGCCCGCTGGCTGACCCGCATCATCGTCTCCTTCCTCGCCGCCCCCGGCCGTGACGACGCCGAGGAGCGCGCCATGCTGGAGGAGTTCGTGGTGCCGGTCGTCAGCCGCGCCTTCGTCTGATCCGCGGGGCCGCCGAACCGGACAGTCGGGCGCCGCCGGCCTGTGACCGCAGTGCGGCGGCGCGGTCGGGCCCCGAACCAGGCCGGTCACGCGCGCGGTCGGCGGCACTCCTCCGGGGCGTTCGATAGGCTGCCTGCTCATGTCCGCTCCACGTTCGCTGGCCGAAGTCCGCACGCGCATCGACGTTCTCGACGGTGACCTGATCCGGCTGCTGGCCGAGCGACAGGAGTTGGTGCGCGCGGCCGCCGCCTTCAAGGCCGACGAGCAGGCCGTGCGTGCGCCCGATCGCGTTGAGCGGGTCGTCTCGCTGGCACGCGAGCGCGCCGCCGCCGCAGGGCTGGAGCCCGCTGTGGCAGAAGCGGTCTGGCGGGCCATGATCGGCGCGTTCATCGCACTCGAGCTGGACGAGCACAGCGCACGCCGGTGAGCTCGATGCACCTGTGGCTCCCGGCCCATCTCCGTGACGGTGGGCCGACGGGGCCCGAAGGTGGTGCGGCGGGCCATGAGCGGGTGTTCACCGGCCGGGCGGTCCCGGTGGCGCGATCGGATCAGTGGCCTGCCCGATGTCCGACGTGGTGGCCGTAGAGGCGGTCGGACAGCGCGGAGGCGAGATCGGTCACGGCTTCCCGTGCCACGCGCATCGGCATGGCGTGGAAGACGTGCCAGAGATTGCGGTACTCGCGGTGCCGCAGGGGCGCAGCCGATTTCGCCGCGATGGCGGCGAAGCGGCGGGCGTCGCCGGCCAGCAGATCGTCGCCCGCCGAATGCATGACGATGGGCGGCAGGCCGGTGATGTCGCGGTAGAGCGGCGACCGGGCGCGGCGCTCGTCCTCGGGGACGCCCGGCAGGTAGGCGTCCATGAACTGCGTCATGAGCGGCGGGTTCAGCAGCGGCTCCCGGCTCGGATCGCACTGGAAGGCCGAGGAATTCGCGGTCAGATCCAGCACCGGGCAGATGAGCCCGAGGATCGCGGGTTGCGGCCAGTGCTTCTCGCGCAGCCGCAGGGCCAGATCCAGCGCCAGGCCGCCGCCGGCCGAATCACCGACCACCGCAACGCGTTCGGCCGGGATGCCCGCCGCGAGCAGGGCTCGATAAGCGGCGACGGTGTCGTCGATGGCGGCCGGGTACGGGTGCTCGGGGGCCAGCCGGTAGTCCAGGGCGTGCACGGTCGTCCCCATGGCCGCGGCCAGCGCGCCGGTGAGGGTGCGGACCATGCGCGGCATGCCGATCACATAGCCGCTGCCGTGCAGGTACAGCACCGCGGCATCGGCGGGCGCCGAACGGGGAGTGAGGGTTTCGACCGGTATGCCGCCGAGTCGACTGGTCTCGACGGCGATACCGCGCGGCGCCCGGGCGAAGGTGGTGCCCGCGCCGACCCGGGCGCGGACCCGGGACCAGTCAGGGGCGGGGCCGAACCACCAGTGGCCCACCAGGCGGGAGAGCAAGCGCCAGAACGCTATTTCCACGATGTCACTTCCGGCTCTCGACACGCTGATTCAAGTCGTAGTCGACCGGATCCGGAGCGCTGCGGATCAGCTTCTCGTAGCGCCCCGGGGTCCACGGCCACAGCTCGGGCAGCCCGTCCTTGCCGAGGTACCAGCTGGTGCAGCCGGTGGTCCACACCGTGCTCGGGGCGGCGGCCCGCATCCGCGCGTTGTAGCGGTCGGTGGCGGCACGGGTGGGGGCGACGGTCGCGAATTCACCTGCCTGCCACCGCCGCAGCCAGCCGACGATCCGGGCGGACTGCGCCTCGGCGACCGCGGTCAGCGGATGATTGGCGAAAGGGCTGTGCGGGCCGACGAGCATGAACAGATTCGGGAAGTCCGGCATCATGACACCCTCGAAGGCGCGCGGGCCCTGCTCCCAGGCCTGATCCAGGGTGCGGCCGTCCAGTCCGGTGATGGCCATCGGGCGCATGAAAGCGTGCGAGTCGAATCCCGTTGCCAGGACCAGGATGTCGAGCTCGGATAGACGACCGTCCGTGGTCACCACGCCGCGCTTCTCGACGTGATCGATGCCCTCGGTCACCAGCGTGACATCGGGGCGCTGCACCGCCTGGTAGAAGCGGTCGGACACCACCAGCCGCTTGCACATGGCCTGATAGTCGGGCGTCAGCTTGCGCCGCAGTTCAGGATCCTTGACCGATCGCAGGTTTCGCTCCACCACCCACTGGATGAACCGGCGCACCCGGCCGGGATGCACCAGGCCCTGCGAGAACACGGCGAAGGCGGCGCGATTGAACCAGTAGGGGAGTGCGCCCAGTGCGGGGATCAGCGAGTAGAGCCGCTTCGAAACCCGCGTGTAAGGCCGGTTCACCGTCGGCAGGATCCACTGCGGAGTGCGCTGGAACAGCACGACTTCCGGCACCGTGCCCGCCAGCGCGCTCACCAGCTGGGTGCCGGTGGAGCCGGTGCCGATCACGCCCACCCGCTTGCCGGTCAGCTCGACATCGTGCCGCCAGCGCGCGGAATGCATGACCGGGCCGTCGAATTCGTCCAAGCCGGGGATATCCGGCCGGCTCGGGTGGTGCAGGAAACCCGTTGCGCACAACACGAAGTCGACGCGCCGGGTCACGCCGTCGGAGGTGGTGAGCTGCCAGCCGTCGCCGTCGAACACCGCGCCGGTCACCTCGGTCCCGAAGCGGGTGCGGCGATGCAGTCCGTGCTCGCGCGCCACTCCGGCCAGATAGTCCTTGATCTCCGGCCCCGCCGAATACAGGTGTGACCATGCGGGATTCATGGCGAACCGGAACTGGTAGTACCGCGAGGGCACATCGCACACCAGGCCCGGATAGCTGTTGTCGCGCCACGTGCCGCCGTACTCGTCGGCCTTCTCGTAGAGGGTGAAGTCGGTGAATCCTGCCCGCTGCAGAGCCACGGCCATGCAGATCCCGGAGATTCCGGCGCCCACGATGGCGATCCGCGGTGTGTTCATGGGACGCGAGCCTAGACAGCTGTCCGACATGGTGGGAAGACTTTCGAGTAAATCAGTAGACATTCCGTCATTCGCTAGACACAGTGTAAAGCCACTGCTACCGTGTGCGCCAGATCACAAGTTCGAGACAAGGAAGCACGATGCGCGCACTCCAGTGGACCGGCCCGGAAAAGGTGCAGATCAACGACATTCCGGTCCCGGACATCGGACCCACCGACCTGCTGGTGAAGGTCGGCGCCGCGGGGGTCTGCCACTCCGACCTGACCCTGGTCAACTTCCCGATCCAGCTGCGCGAGGATCCGCTCACCCTCGGCCACGAGATCGCCGGCACCATCGAGGCCATCGGTTCGGACGTGAAGGGGCGCGAGATCGGCGAACGCGGCGTCGTCTACCTGTTCTGGACCTGCGGCGTCTGCCGGGAGTGCGTGAGCGGCAACGAGAACGTCTGTCTCGCGGCGGGTCGCGTCGCCATGCCGCCCTGCCCCGGACTCACCATCGAGGGCGGGATGTCGGAGTACGTGCGGATTCCGGCGAGCTCGTTCGTGCCCATCGGCGACCTGGACTTCCTGCAGGCCGCGCCGGTCGCCGACGCCGCCCTCACCGCCTACCACGCCATTCGCGGTGCGCGCGAAGCACTCCGGCCCGGCGGCACCGCGGTCGCCATCGGCATCGGCGGGCTCGGGCACGTGGCGGTGCAGATCCTGCACGCCATCTCCGGCGTGCGGGTCATCGCCGTGGACCAGGCGCAGGAGAAGCTGGACCTGGCCGCCGACTGCGGTGCGGAACTCGGCATCCTCTCCGGCGGCGACACCGCCCAGCAGATCCTCGACCTCACCGGCGGGCGCGGCGCGGACGCCGTCTTCGACTTCGTCGGCGTCGACTCCACCGCCAAGCTGGCCTGCGAGACCGTCGCCCCCAACGGCGCCTACCGCATGGTCGGAATCGGCGGCGGCGCACCGGAAATCACCGCCGGACCGGCCGGCGGCCCCGGCTGGCCGTGGGGCGCGACCGTGCGGAAATCGCTGGGCGGCACCCGCAGCGACCTGCACGCCTGCGTGGCCCTCGCCCAGGCGGGCAAGCTGCACATGGAGGTCGAGCGCTTCGACCTCGCCGAGGGGCCGGAAGCCTTCCGCCGCCTGGACGCGGGCCAGATCCGGGGGCGCGCGGTCCTGGTGCCCTGACCGATTCGCGAAATGAGCCCGAGGCAGGCCGGACGAATCAGCCTGCGGCGGGCTCTATCTCGCCGAGGAACTTCGCGACGCGCGCCGCGATCTCGTCCGGGAACTCGCCGTTGATGGCGTGCGGGGCATCCGGCCACACCTCGAATTGTCCGCCGGGCACCAGCTCCCGGCGGTATCTCATTGCAACCCCGCGATGCGGCGCTCCAGCCAGCGGCGGGATTCGGCGTCGCGGGCGTGGACGAGGACCTTGCGGCGGGCGGCGGGGGAGAGCGCGGATAGCAGGCGGGCCAGGCGTTTTCGGGTATCCCAGCTGATCAGGTAACGGACCGCGCCGGCGATGGCGGCGTCGTCGGCCAGGTCGACGGCGCGGGCGAAATCGGTGTGGTTCTCCAGATCCAGGAACTGGGCCGGAATGCGTTCGTGCGGAGGGTAACCCGAGTAGGCGCCGGTGCCCGCGGCGTACCAGGCGCACAGGCGCAGGATTCGATCCACCGCATCCGGGTACGCCGCCGGCAGCAGGGCCCGGGCCGCTGCCACCTGGGGTCCGGTCAGACCGCCGCCGGAGGTGGACGTGTCGAGAAAGATGTTCGTGTAGGGCGTGAGTGGTGCGGGGATCTCGGCCACCCAGAGCCGGGCGGTGCGGTCGATTTCGGCCTGGCGCTGCTCGGCCACGCGGTATTCGCGCAGGGGAACGGCGATGCCGCGCACGGCCAGCCATTCCAGCGAGCGGACGCCGTCGGCCAGCAGCGCGTCCCCGGGCCAGCCGTCCCAGCGGATCGAATAGCCGTGATGCAGGGTCACCGTGGTGAGCGGACGCTCGTCGGTGTCGAAGAACTCCAGCACCACATCGCCCCAGCACATGCACACGAAACCGGACAGGTCGGCGACGCGCAGGGCGTCCCGCAGCGCTCGCACGGCAATCGGGTCCCGTTCCTCCAGCAGGGTCGGCGCGTCCCCGGGCATCTCCCTGACCCGGACGCCGTGCGCACGCGCCAGCACCCGATCCAGCGCGACCGGATCCCCACCCGCGGACGTTCCCCCGAAAGCCATACCGAAACACTAATCCGCCCAGCGGTCCCCGGCGTGGTGTTGCGGCGGCACGCGGGTGCCTTCTCGGTGACCAGCCTGTTGCTGAACTGGTACGTACCAGCTGATGATACGGTGCCGTGTGACGCCGACAACTCGCCTGATGGTGACCGACCGGTGAGAACTGCATTGTTGCCGAGAAGCCAGATTTAGGAGAGACAGTGGCGATATCGGACTCCTCGCGAGACGCTGCCGGTCCCGCTGCCCAACGCACCACCGGACTGTTCCGCACCAAGAGCGTCGAACAGTCGATCCGGGACACCGACGATCCCGATGCCAAACTTCGCAAAGACCTGACCTCGTGGGACCTCACGGTCTTCGGCGTCGCGGTCGTGGTCGGCGCCGGTATCTTCACCCTCACCGCGCGTACCGCGGGCAACATGGCCGGACCCGCGGTCTCGCTGGCCTTCGTCTTCGCGGCCGTCGCCTGTGGCCTGGCCGCACTCTGCTACGCCGAATTCGCCTCGACCGTCCCCGTCGCGGGCAGCGCGTACACCTTCTCCTACGCCACCTTCGGTGAGCTGGTCGCCTGGATCATCGGCTGGGACCTCATCCTGGAATTCGCGCTCGGCACCTCCGTGGTCGCCAAGGGCTGGTCGCAGTACCTGGGCACGGTCATGGGCGGGCATCAGCCCATCTGGCACTTCGGGTCGGTCAAGTTCGACTGGGGCGCGGTCGTACTGATCGCGGTGCTCGGCGTGCTGCTCGCCCTCGGCACCAAGCTGTCCTCGCGGGTCTCCGCGGTCGCGGTCGCCATCAAGCTGGCCGTCATCGCGCTGGTGGTCGTGGTCGGCGCCACCTACTTCAAGGCCTCGAACCTGAAGCCCTTCATCCCCGCCTCGGTCCCCAACGCGGACTCCGGCAGCGCGAGCAAGCTGCAGCAGACCCTGTTCCAGCTGGTCACCGGCGGCGGCAACAGCCACTACGGCTGGTACGGCCTGCTGGCCGCGGCCTCCATCGTGTTCTTCGCCTTCATCGGCTTCGACGTGGTCGCCACCGCCGCCGAGGAGACCAGGGATCCGCAGCGCAATGTGCCGCGCGGCATCCTGGGCTCGCTGGCCATCGTGACCGTGCTGTACGTGGCGGTCTCGCTGGTGCTCACCGGCATGGTGTCCTACAAGGACCTGCAGGGCAACGACGCCACCCTCGCGACGGCATTCGCCCTGCACGGTGTCACCTGGGCCAAGAACATCATCTCCATCGGCGCGCTGGCCGGTCTGACCACGGTCGTCATGGTGCTGTTCCTGGGTCAGACCCGCGTGCTGTTCGCCATGTCCCGCGACGGCCTGATGCCGCGCCGGCTCGCGCACACCGGCACCAAGGGCACGCCGGTGCGGATCACCGCCATCGTCGGCGTCATCTGCGCGGTGCTGGCCGGGTTCGTGGACTTCGGCACCCTGGAGGAAATGGTCAATATCGGCACGCTGTTCGCGTTCGTGCTGGTGTCCGTCGGCGTGGTCGTGCTGCGCCGCAGCCGGCCGGATCTGAAGCGCGGCTTCCGGGTGCCGCTGGTGCCGCTCATCCCGATCCTGTCGGTCATCGCCTGCGCCTGGCTCATGTTCAACCTGTCGGTGGAGACCTGGCTGCGGTTCGTCATCTGGATGGCGCTGGGCCTGATCGTGTACTTCGCCTACGGCCGACGGCACTCGGTGATGGCTCGCGCGGAGGCGAAAACCGGTAGCTGATCGGGTGCTCGAGTTCGGTGCTGGTGGTGTGTCTTCCCTACGCCACCTCGTGGAATGCGGTTCAATTGCTCTGAATATTGAGAGTTGTGCCACAAGTTCGGCCCATCAGCACCGTCTCAGCATCCCGAGAGGAACCGATCGTGAGCATGCTCCTCGCTGTGCATGACGCCTACACCACGGTTGTCGCGCAGATCGGCAACCCGACCCCGGAGACCCCGCCCGTAGCGGACAAGCTGATGAAGCTGGTCCGGTACTTCACCTGGTTCACCATGCTGTCCGGCGTCACCGCCATCACCTACGGCGGTGGCCGGTTCGCCTGGGAGAAGTGGAGCGGCGGCGGCCTCGAATCACCGAAGATGATCGCCGGAGCGATGATCGGCGGCGCCACCGCCACCAGCGCCGGCACCATCATGAACACCGTCATCGGAAACTAGAACAACTCCCGTGACTCGCGGCCATACCTCCCAAGGCCGTGGGCTTCGCCTCTGAATCCCTTTGGGAGAGCGAGGCTTGCGGGTGCGCCGGAAACCGGCGCACCCGTTGGCTTCTTACTGCTGGCTCTGGCCCAGCATGGTGTTCATCTGGGTGATCTCCTGCTGCTGGGCGGCCACGATGGACTGCGCCAGAGCCTTCGACTCGGCGTTGGAGCCCTGTGCCAGTTCGGTATTCGCCATGGTGATCGCGCCTTGATGGTGCTCGATCATCATCTGCATCCACAGCTTGTCGAAGTCCGGGCCGGACAGGCCCGCCAGCTTGGCCATCTGGTCCTTCGACATGATGCCGGGCATGTCGTGACCCATGTCGCCGCTCGGCGCGGGCTTGCCGAAACTCTGCAGCAGCGTGGTGATCTGCCGCATCTCCGGCGACTGCGCCTGCTCCACGGCCGTGGCCAGGGTGATCAGCTGCTGGTTCTGCGAGCGGGTGGGCACCAGCTTCGCCATCTCCACGGCCTGCGCGTGATGCGGGTACATCATCTGCAGGAACGTGACGTCGGCGGCGTTGAAGTCGCTGCGGGTGGCCGCCGGCGCCGAGGTGCCGGTCGCGCCGTGATCCATGCCGGGCATGCTGCCGTGATCCATGGCCGTGGTGGTCGAGGACGGCGCGGCCTTCGGGGTGTCGCTGGTGTCATTGCTGCTGCAGCCGGCGGCGATCAGGGCGGTGGCCGCGGTGCCGGCGATCAGGGCGAGCTTGATCCGGGTGCTGAACATGGTCGAACTCCTTGGTGGGTACTGGTGAATCGGGAAATGAGCAGGCGAAAACCCGCGTCCGCGTGGGGGATACGCGGCCGCGGCGGCCCATCAGATCCGCAGGATCGCCAGTTCGGCCAGGGAGAGCACCGTCCAGGGTGGTGGACGGGCGTGATGCGCGCGCGGGTGGCGCGGTGTCGAGGCGGCGGCGTCGCGACGGCCGATGCCGACCCAGGCCAGCACGGCCAGACCCAGTCCGAGCAGCAGCGCGGCGAGCACGAACAGGCAACCGTGCATTCCGGCGTGGCCATTGCCGCAATCGCCGCCGCAGCCGGGCATGGACATCTCGTGGTCCTCGCCCGCGGCCATCGCGATCGGGGCGATACCCGCCATGGGCAGAACGGCGTCGTGCAGGTGCTCGGTCATGACGGTCGCCGCGCTCCCGGCGTGGTCGCCGGTCATGCGGTCGTGGCTCATGCCGAGGACGAGCGCGTGCATGGCCACCAGCCCGGCCAGCAGGGCGAGCAGCCCGAAGGCCCGGATGAACCGGGTGCCTCTGGGCTGCTGCTCGATCACGGCGGCCATTCTACGGACCTGCCGCTGCCCCGTGCCGGATACCCCCTGTCGGTATCGTCATGGGACGCGCCCGGCTCGCCATCGCGAGGATCGGCGGGGTGGGCGGTAGCCTGACGGCCGTGTCACAGCGCGAACTGGTCATTCTGGGGACGGCCAGCCAAGTACCGACCAAACAGCGCAATCACAATGGCTACCTGCTGCGGTGGGATCGCGAGGGGTTGCTGTTCGACCCCGGCGAAGGCACCCAGCGGCAGATGAGCTTCGCCGGTGTGGCCGCCAGCGGGATCACCCGCATCTGCATCACCCACTTCCACGGGGACCACTGCTTCGGCCTGCCGGGTGTGCTGGGCCGCATCAGCTTGGACGGGGCGCTGCATCCCGTGGACGTCTACTTCCCGGCGTCCGGCGAGGTCTACTACGAACGGCTCATCGATTCCTCGGCGCACAACCGCCGGGTGGAACTGCACCCGCACCCGATCACCGACGCCGGTGAACTGCCGCCGCCGGGAGCCGATTTCACCCTGCGCGCGGAGCGGCTGTCCCACCCGGTCGAATCGTTCGGCTATCGCCTCGACGAGCCGGACAGCCTGCGCTTCATTCCCGAGCGGTTGCGCGAACTGGGATTGTCCGGACCGGTCGTGGGTGAATTGCAGCGGCGCGGCGAAGTCGAGATCGGCGGGCGCACCGTCAGGCTCGACGAGGTGAGCGAGGCGCGGCCGGGACAGAGTTTCGCGTTCGTCATGGACACGCGGCTCTGCGACGGCGTCCACGACCTGGCCCGGGGCGTGGACATGCTCGTCATCGAGTCCACCTTCATCGATGCCGATGAGGACCTGGCGGTCGAATACGGTCATCTCACGGCCGGGCAGGCGGCGCAGGTGGCGGCGCGGGCGGGGGTCCGCACCCTGGTGCTGACCCACTACTCGCAGCGCTACCGCACCCTGGACCAGCATTTGGCCGATGCCCGTGCCCATTTCGACGGTGAGATCGTGGTGGCCGAGGATCTGATGCGCATTCCGGTTCCGCCACGCCGCTGACATCGGAGAAGAAGGCCATAATGGTTCGCGGCCGGTCTCGTTCTGGACTGAGCGGAGCGGAGGAGCGAAGCGGGGGAGCGCAGGGAGGGAAGAACGAGACCTCCAGGCCGCGAACCCGCCCGGAGCGAAGCGGAGGGCAAATTGAACACAGCGCACGAGGAACTCATCGCACTCGCCGACCGGTACTGGGACGCCATGCTGGAGTCCGCGCCCAGCGAGGCGACTCTGTTGGGGGACAGGCGATTCGACGATCGCATCGAGGATCTGTCGGTCGCGGCGGAGGAACGGCTGCTGGGTACCTGGCGGGGGCTGCTGGCCGAGGTGGATGCGCTGGATCCGGCGCGGCTGGGTGACGAGGACCGGACCACGCGGAGCCTGCTGCGCACCGAATTGGCTTCGGCGGTCTCGCATCTGGAGTGGCGGCCCGTCGAGATGGCCTCGGATCAGATGACGGGCGTGCACGCCGGGATGCTGACCATGGCTCCCCTGGTGAACGCGCCCGAACCGGAGAACGCGCAGCGGCTGGTGCGGCGCTACCGGCAGTTCGGCACCCTGATGAACCAGGCCGTGGAGCGCTTCCGGGCGGGACTCGCGGCCGGGCGCACGCCCGCGCACATCACCATCGAGCGCTCGCTCAACCAGCTGGACGGCTACCTGGCCTCGGATCTCGCCGACGACCCGTTCGTCACCCTGGCCGGCCCGGCGGGCTGGGATGGCGAAACCGACTGGCGCGCAGAGCTGGCCGAGGTCGCGCGGGAGGTCATCCGGCCCGCCTTCGCCGCCTACCGGGCGGTGCTCGCCGCCGAGCTCGAACCCGTTTCGCGCCCCGATGACCAGCCCGGCCTCTGCTGGCTCGGCGACGACGGCGCGGACATCTACCGCCGCCTGCTGCGCCACCACACCACATTGCCCGACCTGGGCGCGGACGAGATCCACCAGCTCGGGCTGGACGAATTGGCCCGCCTGCGCACCGAATACGAGGAGGTGGGCGGCCGCCTGTTCGGCCTCGCCGAGCAGACCGCCATCTTCGCCCGGCTGCGCGAGGATTCGGCGCTGCGCTACGGCGACGGTGCGGAGATCATGGCGGACGCCCGGGCGTATCTGGCCGCCGCCCAGGCGGAGATGGGCAACTGGTTCGGCCGGCTGCCGCGCCAGTCCTGCGACATCCTGCCCGTCCCCGATTTCCTGGCCGCGGACGCGCCCGCGGCCTACTACTTCACGCCCGCGGCCGACGGCTCCCGCCCTGGCGCCTACTACGTGAATCTGCGGGAACCCAAGAGCCGCAACCGCTACGAGACCGCCGCGGTCGCCTACCACGAGGCCATCCCCGGCCACCACCTCCAGCTCACCATCGCCAACGAGCTGGACCATCTCCCGCGCTTCCAGCGCATGTCCTTCTCCAATACGGCCTTCGTCGAAGGCTGGGCGCTCTATACCGAGCGCCTCGCCGACGAAATGGGCCTGTACCCCGACGATCTCACCCGCGTCGGCATGCTCGCCGCCGACTCCTGGCGCTCCTGCCGCCTGGTCGTGGACACCGGCCTGCACGCCAAGGGCTGGACCCGTCAGCAGGCCGTCGACTTCATGTCCGCCAATGCCCCCGTCGGGCTCGAGGAAATCCGGGTGGAGATCGACCGCTACATCGCCATGCCCGGCCAGGCGGTCGCCTACAAGGTCGGTCAGCTGGAGATTCGCCGCCAGCGCGCCCTGGTCACCGACCGCCTCGGATCCGCCTTCGACATCAAGGCTTTCCACGACACGGTGCTCGGCTCCGGCTCGGTCAGCCTCCCGGTTCTGCGCGATCTAGCCGACTCGCTCTGACACGCTGTGGCGGGCAGGCCGGTGGGCGTGGCTCACCGGCCTGCCCACTCGGTGACAGGTCGATCAGTGGCAGATCTTGTCCGCGACATCGGCAGGAACGCCGATCTCGGTGCAGTGCAGGGCGCTGCCGAGGTTCACCGGCTTCCAGCCGCCTTCGGCCGCCACGTAGTGGAACAGGACCTGCGCCCGGTTGACCGTGTTGTTGTGGGTTCCGCTGTGAGCCATCGCCCAATCGCCCGAGCAGTCGATTCGATCCTCGAGTTCGACCGGCTGCGCCAATCGCGACTCGATGTCGGTGCCGTGCAACGCCTGGAGCAGAACGGATTTGGTGACCGGGCACACCGGCGGGGTGCCCGCTGAACTCGGATCGGTCACCTCGGCCGGGAAGTCACGATCCGGGGTGACGGTGTGATCGTCGGCGCCCAGGGTGAGCGTGACGGTGACCGGCCCGCCCGAGGGACAGCAGCTGGCGTCCTGACCAGCGAGCCACCGGTACTGGACCTGGACACTGCGATCGGACGAGCCGACCACCTGGGTGTAGGACGTCGACTTCTTGGTCGCGGTGCCCAGGTAACCCGCGTGGTTGAACAGCATCACGTGCCACGGTGAGCTGGCCGTGCCGTGCGGAGTCCCGGCCAGCACCCACAGCAGGGCGGGGCAGGAGCCGACGGCGGCATCGGTACCGCTGTCCGCGTAGTAGCCGTCACCGCCGACACCGGAGCCGAGTCGGCCCAGCGCGGCGGTGACCGCCGCCGACTTCAGATCGACGCATCTGCCGTTTCCGGCGGTGGCGGGAGCGCCGTCACCGGCGGGCTGTGTGGTGCCCGGCGACTGCTGAGGGGCGGGAGACTGAACCGTTCCCGGTGCGGTCACGGTGGCGGAACTCGGCACCGACGCCCCGCTGGTCGCAGGTATCGAACTACTGTCCTGACATGCCGTCGCCAGGGCCACCGCGGCGACCGCCGCGATGATGCCAACGATCCTCTTCATGAGAAATCCCTCCCACTCGGTACTACCGAGCACGTCGAGTCCCGGACGCAGATCGTTGCGCCCCCGATTTCATGGGCACGCCGGCTCGCTGTCGGCGCGACCGCGTGCCGGCCGTCGCGAGCCTTCGTGTATCGCGTCCCGCACGAGCCGGCGCAACCGCACCGGGAATAGCGGCCCGGATGGCGTGTTCGACAGTGGTGGTGAGTTGTGTTGAGGGAAGGGGCTGCCGGTGACGGCTACGGATGTGACGTCGTCGATCGGGTTGCGGTCGGAGCGGGGGCCGATTCTCGCGGCGATCATGTTGTCGACGTCGCTGGTGGCATTGGACTCGACCATCATTGCCACCGCGGTGCTGACGATCACCGATCAGCTCGGTGGGTTCGCGCAGTTCCCTTGGCTTTTCAGCATCTATCTGCTGGCGCAGGCGGTGACGGTGCCGATCTACGGGAAGCTGGCCGACATGGTCGGGCGGAAACCGGTGATGCTGTTCGGGATCGGGGCCTTCGCGGTGGGGTCGCTGCTGTGCGGGCTGGCGACGAGCATGCCCGCGCTGATCGCGTTCCGCGCGGTGCAGGGCATCGGGGCGGGCGCGGTCAGCCCGATCTCGATGACCATCGCGGGCGACATCTACACGGTGCCGGAGCGGGCCAAGGTGCAGGCGTATCTGGCCAGTGTGTGGGCGACCTCGTCGGTGCTGGGGCCGCTGCTCGGCGGCGTATTCTCCGAGTACATCAGCTGGCGGTGGATCTTCCTGATCAATCTGCCGCTGGCGGCGCTGGCGGGCTGGATGATCCTGCGGAACTTCACCGAAAGCACTCCGCGGCAGAGCCATCGGATCGACTACCTCGGCGCCGGACTGCTCACCGTCGGAGCCGGGGCGCTGATCCTGGCTCTGCTCGAGGGCGGCCAGGCGTGGGCCTGGGGCTCACCCGCGAGTCTCGCACTCTTCGCTGGCGGCGGGGTGATGCTGGCGGTGTTCGGGCTGGTGGAGCGGCGGGCCGCGAATCCGATTCTGCCGCTGTGGGTTTTCACCCGGCGCATCGTCGTGGCCAGCAGCCTGGCCTCGCTGCTGGTCGGCGCGATCCTGCTGGGTCTCACCTCGTACGTGCCGACTTTCGCGCAGGGTGTGCTGGGCAGCGGGGCGCTGATCGCGGGTCTCACCGTCGGCGCGCTCACGCTGGGCTGGCCGGTGTCGGCGTCGCAGGCCGGAAAGGTATACCTGCGCATAGGTTTCCGGGCGACGGCGGTGGTCGGCAGTCTGTTCGCCGTGGTGGGCGCGGCGTCGCTGCTGGTGGTGGACGCGCGTTCGAGCCTGTGGCAGTTGGCGATCGGCTGTTTCGTCGTCGGCATGGGGATGGGCCTGGTGGCCAGCCCGACCCTGATCGCCGCCCAGGCGAGCGCCGAATGGTCGGAGCGGGGCGTGGTCACCGCCACCAATATGTTCGCCCGCTCGCTGGGCAGCGCGGTGGGCGTGGCCGTGTTCGGCGCGCTGGTCAATGCCCGGCTCGGGAAGGCCGGCCAGCCGGCCGCGTCGGACCTCGCGCCGGCGGTGCACCTGGTGTTCCTGGGCGTGGCCGCCATGGCGGTGGTTCTCATCGGTGCGGCGGCCGTCATGCCCCGGCGAAGCGCGGGCAACTCGGAATTCCATTCGGCGTGAACACGATCGACATGTGATTTGCGGAATCGCAGAATAGCGCCGGGATCGGTTAATTCCGCAAAAAGGCCGCCGACCGTGCCGAATGGAGTCCTTCGGCAATGATCTAGCACACTGTAGGTGTGGTTGAGGTCGAGGACGTATTGGGCCGGTTACGGCGGTATCCGGATGTCGAAGCGGTGAACCTGTACGCGGTCGATGCCGCCGACCGTCTCATGCTGGATGTCGCCGCGGATTCGCTGGCCACCGCCGGGGATGGGCGGGTGGCTGTGATCGACGACGGCTACGGGGCGTTGACGCTCGGGGCCATCGCCGCGCACGACCTGCACGGGGTCCGGGTGCATCAGGATTTGCTCACCGGTGAATTGGCACTCGCCAGCAATGCCCGAATTGTCGGTCTAGCCGATCGCTTTTCGACCCGCGAATTGGGTGCGGGACTGCTCTCCGATGTCCGCGTGGTGCTGTGGCGGCTGCCGCGCGCGCTGTCCGGCCTGGCCGAAACCGCCGAGGCCATCGCGCGCTGGGCCGCACCCGATGTCGAGGTCTTCGCCGGCGGCCGCGACAAGTACCTGACCCCCGCCATGAACGAGGTGCTCGCCGAATCCTTCGGCTCGGTGCGCGCCACCCGCGGCCGCCAGAAATCCCGCATCCTGCTCGCCGCCGAGCCCAAAACCATTGGCGAGCCCCGTTTTCCGATCCGCAACCGGCTCGACGAGCAGGGCTTGGAAGTGGTGGCCCACGGTGCGGCCTTCTCCGGCCCGCGCCTGGACATCGGCACCCGCTTCCTGCTCGACCACCTGAAGCGGATGAAGCCCGATGCCCACGATGCCATCGATCTGGGTTGCGGCACCGGCATTCTCGCGGTCGCACTCGCCAAGGCCCGCCCCGGCATCCGGGTGACGGCGACCGACCAGTCCGCGGCCGCGGTGGCCTCCACCCGCGCCACGGCCGCCGCCAACGGCGTCGCCGACCGCGTCACCGTGCTGCAGGACGACGCCATGTCCAGCGCCCCCGACAACAGCGCCGACCTGGTGCTGTGCAACCCGCCCTTCCATGTCGGCGCGGCCGTGCACACCGGCTCGGCCATCAAGATGTTCCAGCAGACCGGCCGGGTGCTGCGCCCCGGCGGCGAGCTGTGGACGGTCTACAACACCCACCTCAACTACCGGGGCGTCATGGAGCGCATGGTCGGCAGAACCGATGTGATGGGCCGCAATCGCAAGTTCACCGTGACCCGCTCGGTGCGTCCCCTGTGACCCGCTGGGATCCGCCCACTGTGACCCGCTGGGTACCCGGCCCGCGCGACGTCGAATAATCGGGCGCATGGGACGAATCGATCTTCGAATCTTCACCGAACCCCAGCAGGGCGCGTCCTACGACACGCTGCGCACCGTCGCCAAGACCGCCGAGGACCTCGGCTACGACGCCTTCTTCCGGTCCGACCACTACCTGAAGATGGGCGACGCCGACGGTCTCCCGGGCCCCACCGACGCCTGGATCACCCTGGCCGGCCTGGCCCGCGAGACCCGCCGCATCCGGTTGGGCACCCTGGTCACCTCGGCCACCTTCCGCCACCCGGGCGTGCTCGCCATCGAGGTGGCCCAGGTCGACGCCATGTCCGGCGGCCGCGTCGAATTCGGTTTCGGCGCGGGCTGGTTCGAGGCCGAGCACGCCGCCTACGGCATTCCCTTCCCGGCCCGGAGGTTCCCCCGCTTCGAGGAGCAGCTGGCGATCGTCACCGGCCTGTGGTCGACGCCGGTCGGCGAGACCTTCTCCTTTGCCGGCGAGCACTACACGCTCACCGATTCCCCGGCGCTGCCCAAGCCCGCGCAGCCGCGTATCCCGGTCATCATCGGCGGCATGGGCGCCGAGCGCACCCCGCGCCTGGCCGCGCGGTACGCGACCGAGTTCAACGCGCCGTTCCAGTCGGCCGAGGCGAGCGCCGAGCAATTCGAGCGAGTCCGCATGGCCGCCAAGGACACCGGCCGCGATCCGCACGACATCACCTTCTCCAACGCGCTGGTCGCCTGTGTCGGCGCGAGCGATGCCGAGGTGGCGCGGCGTGCGGCGGCCATCGGGCGCGAGGTGGACGAGCTGAAGGCCAACGGCCTGGCCGGCAGCCCGGACGAGGTGGTCGAGAAGATCGGCCGCTATGCCGAGATCGCCGGTACCAGCCGGGTTTACCTGCAGATTCTGGATCTGTCCGATCTGGATCACCTGGAGCTCATCGCAACTCGCGTGATGAGCCAGCTGGGCTGAGACCGGCTTGCGGGACGGCCGGACCGCGGCTTATCGGGCGGCGCATTCAGTAAAGCTAAGGTAAAGTCCGGTTCGTCCGACCTGTGGGGGTTCGGGAACTCCGGGCCCCCACAGCGCGTTGGACGAGTAGCTTCAATGGCCACGACCGACGTGAGCCGCGACTCCAGAAAGGGACGCACGGAAATGCGCTCCACATCCAACCCGGTCTTCCGGAACTTGCAGCCGCAGCAGGGCGGCTACGCCGGCTTCGGCTCGGCGCCTGGAGCCGGACAGTTCCCCAACAACCCGTACGGTCAGCAGCCGCAGTACCCGGGCTACCAGCAGCCCTACCAGCCGGCCGTACCGACCACCCGCCCGATGACCATCGACGATGTGGTGCAGAAGACCGGCATCACCCTCGGCGTGGTCACCCTGACGGCGATCCTGTCCTACGCGCTCACCTCGGCCAACCACGGCCTGGCCGTGCTGTTCCTCGCGGTCGGCGGCCTCGGCGGCTTCGCGCTCGCCATGATCATGACCTTCGGCCGCAAGCAGGACAACCCGGCGCTGGTGCTCAGCTATGCGGCGCTGGAAGGCCTGCTGCTGGGCTCGTTCTCGTTCCTGTTCACCAATGTGCAATTCGGCGGCGTCGGCGGATCCGGCCTGATCGCGCAGGCGGTGCTGGGCACCTTCGGCGTCTTCTTCGGCATGCTGGTGGTCTACAAGACCGGCGCGATCCGCGTCACCCCGCGCTTCACCCGCATGATCGTGGGCGCCATGATCGGCATCCTGGTGCTCATGCTCGGCAACCTGGTCGCCAGCTTCTTCACCGCCGACGGCTTCGGCCTGCGCTCGGGCGGTACCCTCTCGATCGTGTTCAGCCTGGTGGTCATCGGTGTCGCGGCCTTCAGCTTCCTGCTGGACTTCGACGCCGCCGACCAGCTCATCCGGGCCCAGGCTCCGGAGAAGGCGGCCTGGGGCGTGGCGTTCGGCCTGACCGTCACCCTGATCTGGCTGTACCTCGAAATCCTGCGCCTGCTGAGCTACTTCCAGGACAGATAGTCGAACAGCCGCTTCGCGGTTGAGAGAGATTTTCGGGGGCCAGGCCCTCGAACCCCCAGTTCGTCCGAGACGAAAAGAGTGGGCGGGCATCGGAATCCGGTGCCCGCCCACTGCTGTGTAGCCAGCCTGAGAGCGTTCAGTCGTTGGTCACCACCTCCTCCAGGACGTCGGTGGCGACGTGATTCTCGCCGCAGTCCGCGGCGAGAACTCCGACGCTGGAGCAGTTGCGCAGGCGCAGCGGCAGGATCTCCTGGTAGGCGGCCGACTCGTACCAGTCGGTCACGGCCTGATAGTCGGGGAACTCGATGACGATGACGATCGCACTGGCCGGACCCTCGATCACCCGCTGCGTGCCGCCGTGCACGATGAACTTCCCGCCGTAGGGCGCCAGCGTGCCGTCGATGCGCTCCAGGTATTCCACGATCTCGGCATTGATGTCGACGTCCCACAGATTGGCTATGGCGTAGGCGGGCATTTCGGGCTCCTCGGTCGGATTGCTTTGCTGCCCTTGATATTTCCGCCCGCGGGGAACGAAGTCGATTACTCGCCAGGTAAAGCCGGCTCCTGAGAGGGTGTGGCCCGCCTTCCCCAAACGAATTGGGCCGCCCGACCGTGAGGTCGAGCGGCCCTACTAATGCCGTAGCTCAGCTACGGGTATCTCGTGCCTCAGCTCAGGCGCTCGATGATCATCGCCATGCCCTGACCACCACCGACACACATGGTCTCCAGACCGAACTGCTTGTCGTGGGTCTGCAGGTTGTTGATGAGGGTCGCGGTGATGCGGGCACCGGTCATACCGAACGGGTGGCCGAGGGCGATGGCGCCACCGGAGACGTTCAGCTTGTCCAGGTCCATGTTCAGCTCACGGGCGGAGCCGAGCACCTGCACGGCGAAGGCCTCGTTGATCTCGTACAGGTCGAGGTCGTCGATGGTCATGCCCGCGGTCTTCAGGGTGTTGCGGACCGCCTGGATCGGGCCGAGGCCCATGACCTCCGGGGACAGGCCCGAGACGCCGGTGGCCACGATGCGGGCCAGCGGGGTCAGGCCCAGCTCGCGCGCCTTGACGTCGGACATGACGACCAGGGCGGCCGCACCGTCGTTCAGCGGGCAGGCGTTACCGGCGGTGATGGTGCCGTCGGCGCGGAAGACCGGCTTCAGCTGCGAGATCTTCTCGTAGGTGGTGCCGGCGCGCGGGCCGTCGTCGGTGGTGACGATGGTGCCGTCGGGCAGGGTGACCGGGGTGATCTCCCGCTCGAAGAAGCCGGACTTGATGGCCTCCTCGGCGCGGTTCTGCGAGCGCACGCCCCAGTGGTCCTGGTCCTCGCGGGAGATGCCGGTGTAGGTGGCGACGTTCTCCGCGGTCTGGCCCATGGCGATGTAGACGTCCGGGAGGATGTCGTCGTTGCGCGGGTCGGTCCAGGTGGCGTTGGACTCGGCGGTCGCCTTGGTGCGGGCCTCGGCCTCGGCGAACAGCGGGTTGTGCGAGTCCGGCCAGCCGTCGGCGGTGCCCTTCGGGAAGCGCGAGACGGTCTCGACGCCGGCGGAGATGAACACGTCGCCCTCGCCGGCCTTGATGGCGTGGAAGGCCATGCGGGTGGTCTGCAGCGAGGACGAGCAGTAGCGGTTGACGGTGACGCCCGGCAGGGAGTCGTAGCCCAGCTGCACGGCCACGGCGCGCGCCATGTTGAAACCGGCCTCACCGGCGGGCTGGCCGCAGCCCAGGTGCAGGTCGTCGATGTCGGAGACGGCGAGCGAGGGCACCTTGTCGAGGGCGGCGCGCACCATCTGCGCGGCGAGGTCGTCCGGCCGCATGCTCACCAGAGAACCCTTGCCAGCGCGGCCGATGGGCGAGCGGGCGTACGAAACGATGACGGCCTCAGCCATGAGGACTCCTTTTTTGCTGGGGTGATCCTCTTCGAATTTACGACGGGTGTGTTCGGGCTCAAACATCCGGTATGCCCGTATCCCAACTACTGAACTGTGGGATATCGCTCACTCTCGCGGCTCTCGCGCCGCGCTGCCTGCCGGCAGCGCGGCACGGACAGGGTGAGAACGCGGCACGGACAGGGTGAGAAATGGGGCAGCACAGCGATGGAGTTGGCTTACCCGGGCAGGTCGAGGCGCGATACTGGGCGGATCAGGATGTTCGGCAAGTCGATGAAGGTGGGTCACCCTGGGACGTCGAAGGCGCTGTGCGCCGGGATGTTCGGCATGTCGGTGTACACGGTGACGATGATGTGCCCGGGCCCGGTGTCCTGGAACAGGGCGTAGTGCTCGCTGCCGTAGAAGCCGGCCAGCACGGGAACTCGATATTCGCCGGCCGCGCCGGTGTCCACGTTCCGCCACGCGACGGTGGCCACGGTGATGCACTGCGGGGCGAAGCTGTACTCGCCCGGATCGAACCCGGCGACCGGCAGCGCCTGGATGCTGATGATCGCCCGGCCGGGCCACTGCGGGCCGATGTCGGCCCAGGATCGGATATTGCCGCCACAGATCAGCGCATCGTGATAAACGCTCGGGACCTGCGGGAATTCGACGGTCGCGGCCTCCGCGGGCGCGGCCGCGACGATCATGGTCGCGAGGCCGGAGGCGGCGAGCAGGGAGGCGGCGGGCACGCTCGTCGGCATCCACATAGGGCCGATCGTAGTTCGCGGCGCCGTGATATCTCCGACGTGCGCGTGGGCGCGGATCTCCTTTCTGCAACGATAAGGGGTATGCGCATCGCTAACCATGTCGTCGATCTGATCGGAAACACCCCGCTCGTTCGGTTGAACTCCGTGGTGGGTCCGAACTCGGGACTGGTGGCGGCGAAGGTGGAATACCTGAACCCGGGCGGCAGCTCGAAGGACCGCATCGCCGTCAAGATGATC
This sequence comes from Nocardia sp. NPDC059228, assembly GCF_042754245.1. Classification (NCBI taxonomy): domain Bacteria; kingdom Bacillati; phylum Actinomycetota; class Actinomycetes; order Mycobacteriales; family Nocardiaceae; genus Nocardia; species Nocardia sp. NPDC059228. The sequence continues at coordinate 27,107 of NZ_JBHZAL010000022.1, forward strand.
GACGCCGCCGAGAAGGCCGGGCTGCTGAAGCCCGGCGGCACGATCGTCGAACCGACCTCCGGCAATACCGGTGTGGGCCTCGCCCTGGTCGCGCAGCAGCGCGGCTACAAGTGCGTGTTCGTCTGCCCCGACAAGGTCAGTGAGGACAAGCGGAACGTGCTGCGCGCCTATGGCGCCGAGGTCGTGGTCTGCCCGACCGCGGTCGCGCCGGAGGATCCGGACAGCTACTACAACGTCTCCGACCGGCTGGTGCGCGAGATCCCGGGCGCGTGGAAGCCGGACCAGTACTCCAACCCGGGCGGCCCGGAATCGCACTACGAGACCACCGGCCCGGAGATCTGGCGCGACACCGAGGGCAAGATCACACACTTCGTGGCGGGCGTCGGTACCGGCGGCACCATCACCGGCACCGGCCGGTACCTGAAGGAGATCTCCGGCGGCAAGGTGAAGATCGTCGGCGCGGACCCGGAGGGCTCGGTCTACTCCGGCGGCACCGGCCGCCCGTACCTGGTCGAGGGCGTCGGCGAGGACTTCTGGCCCACCGCCTACGACCCGGCCATCCCGGACGAGATCATCGCCGTCTCCGACGCCGACTCCTTCGAGATGACCCGTCGCCTGGCCCGTGAGGAGGGCCTGCTGGTCGGCGGCTCCTGCGGTATGGCCGTGGTGGCGGCGCTCAAGGTCGCCGAGCGCGATCCGGACGCCGTGGTGGTCGTGCTGCTGCCGGACGGCGGCCGCGGCTACCTGTCCAAGATCTTCAACGACCAGTGGATGAGCTCCTACGGCTTCCTGCGCACCCGCCTCGACGGTGCGGACACCGAGGTGCACGTGGGAGACGTGCTGCGCGGCAAGTCCGGTGAGCTGCCGGACCTGGTGCACACCCACCCGCAGGAGACGCTGCGCGACGCCATCGAGATCCTGCGCGAGTACGGCGTCTCGCAGATGCCGGTGGTCGGTGCGGAGCCGCCGGTGATGGCGGGCGAGGTCGCGGGTTCGGTCACCGAGCGCGATCTGCTGTCGGCCGTCTTCGAGGGCCGCGCCAAGCTCACCGACCCGGTCGCCAAGCACATGAGCCCGGCCTTCCCGCTCATCGGCGCGGGCGAGCCGGTCGCGGCCGCCACCAAGCTGCTGGAGTCCACCGACGCCCTCATGGTCGTCGAGGACGGCAAGCCGGTCGGCGTCATCACCCGCCACGACCTGCTCGGTTTCCTCAGCACCGGCGCCCTCTCCTAGGTCGCAGCCGAGTATTCGCCGCCCGCCGGAACCGCAGCTGGTTCCGGCGGGCGGTCTGCTTTTCGCGGCTGCTCATCTCCCGAATCCGACGGTACGGAACCACCAGAGCGACGCCAGCGTCCATGCCAGCACGAAGCTGGTGAAGACCAGGGCGCCGAGGATCGGCAGCAGCCAGCCCGGCGTCCGCTTCAGCCGCAGCGTCAGCATTTTCGAGGCGAAGGCGCCGTAGAACACCACGCCCGCGACGGAGTGCGCCATGACCCGGCCCGTGACGCCCCGGCCGAACTGGAAGCCGAAACTGTAGAGGCAGTAGAAGGCCACCGGCAGGCTGAGCAGGAAGGCCAGCACGCCGCACAGCCGGTGGTAGAGGTGCACCGATCGCGGCGCGTGGAACCGGTAGATCCAGACGGCGGTCACCAATTGGCCGCCGATCAGCACCAGCACCACGCTGCTCAGATACGCCTTGAAGATCTGCGGTGCGGAGAAGCCCCAGGTGGGCAGGGGCTGGGCGCCGGGCCAGTAGTGGGTGCCGGCCATCCCGAGCGCGATCGCGACCGCGGCGCCGGCCAGCAGCACCGGCACCGCGATCAGATTGCGCCGAGACGCGGTGAAAACGTCTGTCAGCAAGGACATCTCGCCTCTGTGAATGGTGTTGTCAGAAGGGGCATTGGAGATACCTCGGCGGGTTACAGCCGTCAGGTGCGTCGTCCGCGGTGCGGGCCGCGAGATGCACCGTTGCGGGGTCTTTATATTGCGTGAAGATTGGGACGAATGTGATTTGTGGTAACCAATGTGGATTTGCTGAGCTGTTACTTTTGGAATGTGAAACGCCGATGAACGGCAAGAAATCAGGCAAATATCGGTATATCGCGATCTTGGGGCGATATTTTTCTGTGATCCGAAACACTTTGCGTTTGGAATTGAATCACCAGGTCAGCGCATGTATTAATGCAGGTCCCGGGGCTGCCAGACGGGCCAGTTCACCTTCTGTTCACTTTTGATTCAGGCTGTGTTAACAACACGCAATCAAGCTGTGACCTTGTCGGAAACAGACCGCAAGTCTGAATGGCGCAAGGAGATGTGAACACACATGCGGAACGTGATCACTACATCGGTGCAATGAGGCACCGCGGCCGGAAGGTCGCAAAGGTCTCCACTGCACTCCGCGCAGTGTGCCAAACCCATTGACCCATACCGGGTTTCACAACAGCATCCACAACAGCCCGAGGTACGCAGACGGGGGTCGTGAGACGCCCGAATGGTCCTGCGCTGCCTTCTTCAGGCCCGCGAGCCCGAAACCGAACAGGAATCCAAATTCGCCATGCCCAAGAATGTTATGACTGCTCTCAGTGACCCTGCTAGACGTAGCAAGGTAGTTGCCACCGCTCGTACGGCCGGCGCCGCCGCCCTCGCTCTGGGCGTCTTCGGCTCCATCATCACCGCCGCCGGCGCCGCCGCCAGTGGAGATGTCCAGCCGGCCGCGCTGAAGGCCTCCCTGGCCGTCGCCGCGCCCGCCGCCGCTCCGGTCAAGGAACAGCCCGCTCCCGCTCCCGCGGCCGAAGTTGCGGCTCCGGCCCCGGCGCCCATGCCGGCCCCGCTGCCCGCTCCCGAGCCGGCTCCGGCCCCCGCGCCGCCCGCCCCCGCCTACGGGGACAACCTGGACGGCTGGATCCGCCACGCGCTGGACATCATGGCCCAGCACGGCATCCCGGGTAGCTACGACGGCATCTACCGCAACATCATTCGCGAATCCAGCGGCGACCCGCAGGCGATCAACCTGTACGACTCCAACGCGGCCATGGGCATCCCGTCCAAGGGCCTGCTCCAGGTGATCGACCCGACCTTCAACGCGTACCACGTCGACGGCACCGCCTTCGACGTCTGGGACCCGGTCGCCAACATCGTGGCTGCCTGCAACTACGCGGCGCACCGCTACGGCTCGATGGACAACGTCTTCAGCGCCTACTGATCCGGTCCGACGACGTACCGGACCACACCGCGATGGCCTGCCCCATGAGGGGCGGGCCATCGTGTCGTCTCGGCTCGCGGTGCCCGTCGCGGAGTCTCGGCGGCGGTCCTACCGCCATTTAGCCAATCTCAGGCATCTGATTTGGCAACTATTTCGCAAACTAGCGAACTCGACGATCGACCAGGCGTATAACGACCCCGAAGAGCAGTTCCGGCACACGGCCGGAACGGATAGCGAAGGGACGGGGTCATGCACACCTCGAGTTCGGCTATCGATATCCAGATCGGACAGGGGCTCTCGAACGCGTGGAGTTCCATCGCCACGTGGGTGCCCAAATTCGTCGGGTTCCTGGTCATTCTGTTCATCGGCTGGCTCGTGGCCAAACTCGTGGCCAAGCTGGTGACCCGGATCCTGAACCGGGTCGGGTTCGATCGGCTGGTGGAACGCGGCGGCATCAAGGACATGCTGGCCCGCGGCAGTTACGACGCCACCGGCATCATCGCCAAGCTGGCCTACTACGCGATTCTGTTGATCACGTTGCAGCTCGGCTTCGGCGTCTTCGGCCCGAACCCGGTGAGCACCATGCTCAACGGCATCGTGGCCTGGCTACCCCGCTTGGCGGTCGCCATCGTCATCGTCTGTATTGCGGGCGCGATCGCGCGCGTCGTGCAGGACATGGTGTCCAACATGCTGAGCGGTCTGGACTACGGCCGCACGCTGGGACGCATTGCGGCGGTGTTCATCTGGGGCATCGGCATCATCGCGGCCCTCAACCAGATCGGGGTGGGAACATCGGTCACCATGCCGATTCTCATCACGGTGCTCGCCACGATCGGCGGTGTCCTCATCGTCGGTCTCGGCGGTGGCCTGATCCGGCCCATGCAGGAACGGTGGGCGGGCTGGCTCGACGCCATCGAGGGCGAAATGCCCGAGGTGAAGGGGCATGCGCAGGCCTATCAGCGGGGCCGTGAGGATGCGGCCCGCCAGCGGCAGGCGCAGGAGGCGGCCATGTGGGCGCAGCGCTCGGCGACCCGGCCCATGATGGCGGGGCAGGGCATGGGCCAGATGCCTCCGGGCAAGTGGGCCGAGCCCGAAAGTGGCCAGATGGGTTACGGGCAACCGGGATACGGTCAGTATGGCGGCCACGGACCGGGCGGCGGGGGCCAGATGCCGCCGCCGCAGCCCGGCCAGATGCCGCCGCAGCAATCCGGCCAGATGCCGCCGCAGCAATCCGGCCAGATGCCGCCGCAGCCCGGGCAGATGCCGCCGCCGCAGCCCGGGCAGATGCCGCCCCAATCCGGCCAGATGCCTGCACAACCCGGCCAGATGCCGCCGCCCGGACAGCCGATGCCGCCCGGACAGCCCCCACGTTCCAGCGGGCAGATGCCGCGGCCCGGCAGTCAGGACCGGGGCGATCGCGACGACATGGGCTGATCCCACGCAGCCGGAAACCGAGCAGCCCCGGGGCTTCCACCCCGGGGCTGCGTCATCGTGAGGTCAGGAGGCGCGGGCCAGCGAGCAGACGCCCGCCAGGCGCAGGTGGAGCCAGTCGGCGTCCTGCCAGTCGAGCAGGGAGCGGGGGATGACGGCCTCGGCTTCGCGCAGGTCCTCGAGGATGCCGCGGGCGTAGCCGGCCAGCAGGACGCTTGCCGGGACGAGGCCGGAGTTCTCGACGCCGAGGTCGAGGATGTCGCGGATGGCCGCGGCATGCTGGTCGATCGCTGCGGACACACCGGGGAAGACGGCCGCGGCCTCCGCGGCGGGGGCTCCGTGGGTGCGCTGCAGGCGGTTCAGGGTTTTACGCGCCGAAACGACGAGCAGGGCGGAGCCGGGCACAAACACCCGGTGATGCTAGCAATCGACCGGCACCTGGGGGACCGGCTGTGACATATCGCGCAATTCGCCGGAACTGCCGGTCAGCGGAACGCTTTCGCGCCTGTCAGGGCCTCGCCGAGGACGAGCTGATGCACTTCGGCGGTGCCCTCGTAGGTGAGGACGGACTCCAGGTTGTTGGCGTGCCGCAGCACCGGGTACTCGAGGGTGATGCCGTTCGCGCCCAGGATGGTCCGGCACTCGCGCGCGATCTTGATGGCCTCGCGGGTGCTGTTCAGCTTGCCGGCGCTGATCTGCTCGTTGGAGATCTCGTGCCGGTCCTTCAATCGGCCGAGGTGCAGCGCCAGCAGTTCGCCCTTGCCGAGTTCGAGTGCCATGTCGGCCAGTTTGGCCTGGGTGAGCTGGTAGGCCGCCAGCGGCTTGTCGAACACCTCGCGGGTCCGCGCGTATTCGATTGTGGCGGACAGGCAGTCGCGGGCCGCGCCGAGCGCGCCGAAGATGATGCCGAAACGCGCCTCGGACAGGCAGCCCAGCGGCGCGCGGAGTCCGCGGGCCTCGGGCAGCAGGGCGTCGGCGGGCAGCCGGACGCCGTCGAGGGAGAGTTCGGCGGTGATCGACGCGCGCAGCGACAGCTTGTGCTTCATCTCGCGAGCGCTGAAACCCGGTGTGTCCGTGGGCACTACGAATCCGCGGATCACATCCCGCTCACCCTCGCGCGACTGCGCCCACACGACGGCCACATCCGCGACCGACCCGTTGGTGATCCACATCTTCGACCCGTCGAGGATCCAGTCGTCCCCGTCTCGCCGCGCTCGCGTCCGCATGCCGCCCGGGTTCGAACCGAAGTCCGGCTCGGTCAGCCCGAAGCATCCGATCACCCGGCCCGCCGCCATCTCCGGCAGCCACCGCAGCTTCTGCTCCTCGGACCCGTACTTGTGGATCGCGGTCATGGCCAGCGACCCCTGCACCGAAACCATGCTGCGCACACCCGAATCCACGGCCTCCAGTTCCAGGCAGGCCAGCCCGTACGCCGTGGCCGAGGTCCCCGCGCACCCGTACCCGTCCAGATGCATCCCCAGCAGCCCGAGCTTCCCCAGCTCCGGCGCCAGCTCCCGCGCCGGAAACGTCCCCGCCTCGAACCACTCCGCCACGCGCGGCCGCAATCGCTCCGCGGCGAAGGCGCGCACCGTATCCCGGATCGCCCGCTCCTCGTCACTGAGCAGGGAATCGATGGCGAACAGCTCGTCCACGGTGACCATGGGCCCACCCTAGAACCGCCGCCGCCGGACTCACAATGCCGCGCCGGGTCGATAGCGCCGGGCCGGGCGACGGCCGGCAGCGCCGGGTCCGGTGCCGACGGCTCCGGCGCCCCGCTCGCTCTGCGGGGTGGACCAGGGGTTTCCGCTCCGAGCGGGGTGTCGGCCGTGGTCGTTCGACGCGCGGGCAGCGGTGGCGGCGGTGCGGGCCCCGACCCGGGGCATGGGCGAATCTGCAGCTTCCTTAGGCTGTTCGCATGAGCGAGCTGGGTTTCTCCACACGGGCGGTGCACGCTGGGTTCGATCCGGACCCTCAGACCGGTGCGGTGAACGTGCCGATCTATGCGAGTTCGACGTTCGCCCAGGACGGTGTCGGCGGGATGCGCGGCGGGTACGAGTACGCGCGCACCGGGAACCCGACCCGCACGGCGCTGGAGGCGAACCTGGCGGCGCTCGAATCCGGTACCTACGGGCGGGCTTTCGCCTCGGGTATGGCGGCCACCGACTGCGCGATCCGCGCGAACCTGCGGCCCGGTGACCACATGGTGATCCCGAACGACGCGTACGGCGGCACCTTCCGGCTCATCGACAAGGTGTTCACCCAGTGGGGGATCGAGTACTCGGTCGCGCCGGTGTCGGATGTGGACGCGGTCGCCGCGGCCATGCGCCCCAACACCAAGCTGGTGTGGGTCGAGACGCCGACCAACCCGCTGCTGAACGTCGGCGATATCGCGGCGCTGGCCGAGGTGGCGCACGCGGGCGGCGCGAAGCTGGTGGTGGACAACACCTTCGCCTCGCCCTACCTGCAGCAGCCGCTGCTGCTGGGCGCGGACATCGTGCTGCACTCGACCACCAAGTACCTGGGCGGGCACTCGGATGTGGTGGGTGGAGCGCTGATCACCGACGATCAGGAGATGGACGCCAAGTTCGCGTTCCTGCAGAACGGTGCGGGCGCGGTCCCCGGTCCGATGGACGCCTTCCTCACCATGCGCGGCATCAAGACGCTGGCCCTGCGCATGGACCGGCACTGCGACAATGCCGAGACCATCGCTGAATTCCTCGCGAACCACCCCAAGATCGCACAGGTCATCTACCCCGGCCTGCCCGAGCACCCCGGCCACACCGTGGCCCAGAAGCAGATGCGCCGCTTCGGCGGCATGATCTCGGTGCGCGTCCACGGCGGCAAGGATGCGGCCCTCGCCTTCTGCGCCAAGACCAAGATCTTCACCCTCGCCGAATCCCTCGGCGGCGTCGAATCTCTCATCGAGCACCCCGGCGCCATGACCCACGCCTCCACCGCCGGCTCGGCCCTCGAGGTCCCCGCCGACCTGGTCCGCCTCTCCGTCGGCATCGAGGACATCAGCGACCTGCTGTCGGACATCGAGCAGGCCCTGGCTTGACCGCCTCCCCGCGCCTTTAGCGGGCGGCCGGGTGCCGTGCTCGGTCACGGCACCCGTGCCGGGGGTCGGGATCCGAACGGATTTCGGGGGTACCCGGTGAGTTACCCCGGCCTCCCGAAATCAGCTGTCGCGTTCCGAAAAACAAAGCGCCGCACCATTTTTGGTGCGGCGCTTCGCTGTTCGCGGCCGGTACCGACAAACATTGCGGCCCCGGAGTCCGGATGGACCGGGGCCGCGAATCCGTCGGTCGCAAATCAGCTGTGGTAGGGCTCCGCGGAGACCAGCGTCACCTTCATGGTGTTGCCATTGGGCAGGGTGTATTCGCGGGTTTCGCCGACCTTGGCGTTGATGAGGGCGCCGCCCAACGGGGAGTTGGGGGAGTAGGTCTCGAGGTCGGCGCTGCCGAGGCCCTCTTCGCGGGTGGCGATGAGGAAGGTCTCGGTGTCGGTCTCGTCGCCGTCGTAGTAGACCTTGACGACCGAGCCGGGCAGGGCGACGCCGGACTTGGTGGGCGCGACGCCAACCTTGGCGTTGTTCAGCAGCTCCTGCAGCTGGCGAATGCGCGCCTCCTGCTGGCCCTGCTCCTCACGCGCCGCGTGGTAACCGCCGTTCTCCTTGAGGTCGCCCTCTTCACGGCGCTCGTTGATTTCGGCCGCGATGACGGGACGGTTGGCGATGAGCGCGCCGAGTTCGCTCGTGAGCCTCTCGTGCGACTCCGGGGTCAGCCAAGTCACGGTCTCAGTCATCTCGATCACTCCCTAGTAGTTGTCCCCGGCAAGCCGGGATTCCCTGATGCCCGCTACCGTGGCCATCCGGAGATGGGCACAGCAGCCAGTGGACAGCCAGAGCGATCCCTGGGGAGAGTCCCGACAGCGCCGGCCGTCAATGCAGCAAACACGGCTCCGAACGTCGGAACCGTGTATCGCGTCATTTTAGCACGATTCGGAAAGGCGCAGGTAGAAGCGTCAAAGCGGGTCGCTTAACGGACGATTCACCCGGCGCGCAGATAGGCCGGCACATGGTCGGTGCACCCGTAGACATTGCCGGCGCCGGCCCGTCGGGTGGTCTTGATCGTGGTGACCACGCGGACGGTGCCGGAGTCGGAGCCGGGCACCAGGATCTCGCGGCGGCCGACCTCGTCGGAGTCGCCGTCCATGGCGCGCACGAAGCAGACGACCGCCTGGCCCGGATCCTTGCGTGTCACTTTGAAATCCACGCTGACCGTGGAGTCGTCGACGATCGTGTAGCCGATCCGATCCGGTTCGATGGCCTGCGGCCCGTAGGTGCGGTAGCCCAGATAGGCGACCCCGAGCCCGGCGAGGATGACGACCGCTCCGAGGGCGTAGGGGAGCCAGCGGCGGGTCTTCCGAGGCGCAATCCCGTACCGGTCAGCCGGTCTTTCACTCATATCGGGGACGCTCCCGGGGGGTAGGTCGGAACAAACAACGATCGGATGGAACTATAGGGAATGCATATCTGATGCCTGTGTCTGGACTCGGCACGTGCGGTCAGGGTCCGGCGGCGGAAGCTTGCGTAACCACGCAGGACCCCTGCACGTGCCAATTGATACAGCTCGACGCTACGAGGTGAAAAACGTGATCGGTGAGGTGAACGAGAAGTGAGTGGTCTTCGCCTCATGGCGGTGCACGCGCATCCCGACGACGAATCCAGCAAGGGCGCGGCGACGACCGCGCGCTATGCCGCCGAAGGCAATGACGTGCTGGTCGTCTCCCTCACCGGTGGGGAACGCGGCGACATCCTGAACCCCGCCATGGACACCCCCGGCATCAAGGACCGCATCACCGAGGTCCGCCGCGAGGAGATGGCCGCCGCCGCCGAGGCGCTCGGCGTCCGCCAGACCTGGCTCGGCTTCGTGGATTCCGGTCTGCCGGAAGGCGATCCGCTGCCGCCGCTGCCCGAGGGCAGCTTCGCGCTGGTGCCCCTGGAGGAGGCCACCGAGGCGCTGGTGCGTGTGGTCCGCCAGTTCAGGCCGCACGTCATGACCACCTATGACGAGATGGGCGGTTACCCGCACCCGGATCACATCATGTGCCACAAGGTGTCGGTCGCGGCCTTCGACGCGGCGGGCGATCCGGAGCGGTTCCCCGACGCGGGCGAGCCCTGGCAGCCGCTCAAGCTGTACTACAACCACGGCTTCAGCCTCACCCGGCTGGAGGTATTCGCCGACGAGTACGCGCGCCGCGGCGAGCCCTTCCCCATGCAGGACTGGATGGACCGGATGCGCAAGTACGCCGCCGAGCGCGGCGACATCATGGCGCGGGTCACCACCCAGGTAGAGTGCGCCAAGTATTTCCCGCAGCGTGACGACGCCCTGCGCGCCCACGCCACCCAGATCGACCCCAACGGCGCCTTCTTCGCGATTCCGCTCGAGATGCAGCAGCGACTGTGGCCCACCGAGGAGTTCGAGCTGGCCAAGACCCGGGTCAAGACCGCGATCCCGGAGACCGACCTGTTCGCGGGAATCGACGAGGCCGATTCCGGCTTCGACGCCGCCGACACCGAGGACACCGACCGATGATGCTCACGCTGCTCGCCCAGGGCACCAACTCGCCCACCGGACCCGAGTTCGGCAAGGCGTCCCCGCTGGGTCTGGTCATCGTGCTGGTGCTGCTGGCCGGCACCATCCTGCTCATCCGGAACATGAACAGGCACATCAAGAACCTGCCCGCCGAGTTCTCCCCGGAACATCCGGAGGCGGACCAGGAGGCCGACGAGGGCACCGAGCACGGCATCGCGGCGAGCGAGGATCACGAGGCCGCGCAGGCGGAGGACACCGAGTCCGAGCCGCGCAGCGAGACCAAGCCGGAAGCCACCAACGGCACCGCCTGAATCCCCTCGGCATCCCACGACCCCGGTCCGGTGACCGGGGTCGTGGCATGTCCGGGGGCCGCCGGAACAAACGGCGAATCGGTGCTGAATCGTGCTGATCCCCGAATTCCTTCGGCCTCACCGCTTTTCGCTGACCCGGCCGGTTTGCCGCTGCTGCTGATCCAGGTCGGCACGGCCGAACTGCTGCTCAGTGATTCCGAGGGCTTCGCGGCCGCCGCGGGGGCCGCGGGCGTCGATGTGACGCTGTCGCCCGGTGAGGCGGCGGCCGCCACCGACGAGATCGCGGCCTTCCTGCGCAAGCATCTCGGCTGAGGCCGGGATTCAGACCAGCGTCCCGGTCTCGTACGCGGGCAGCCGGTAGTCCTCGGCCTTGGGCTCGAACAGCTTCCGGGTCAGTGGGAGCATCGGGCCCGAGGTCATGATCCGCATGTTGAGCCGGCCCAGGGCAGTCAGGACCTTCGACTTCGGGAGCATCATCTGGATGCCACCGCCGGGAAGTTCCTTGGCCGCGTCCAGGAACGGGGTCACCCGCTCCTCGTAGCGGGCCAGCGCGCCGGGCAGATCGTCCGGGGTGGCGGCGATTTCGCCGGTCAGGATGTACGCACCCACCAGCGCCATCGCCGTGCCCATACCGGTCAGGGGGGAGCCGCAGTAGCCCGCGTCGCCGGCCAGGGTGACCCGCCCGGCGGCCAGGGTCGGCATGTCGATGCGGGCCAGCACGTCGAAGTAGAAGTCGGGTGCGTCGGGCATGGCCGCGAGCGCGGTGGGCGCGTGCCAGCCGGCCTCGGCGAGCATGTCGGTGATGAGGCGCTGCTGGGCGGTGACATCGCGGCGCAGCGCGGGGTTCTCCGCGGTGCGGAGGGTCAGGATGGCCTTGGCGGTGCGCGGGTCGCGGTCGGGGCGGATGCCGACGGCGGCGCTGGGCACCGAGTGCATGGCGAACCAGCCCGGCTTGGCGTCGGCGGGGGTGGGCATGGTGAAGAAGGCGGTGTAGCCGCCCAGGTACGTGGAGAACTGTTCCTCCGGGCCGAAGGCGAGGCGACGGACCGCCGAGTGCACGCCGTCCGCGCCGACCACCAGATCGAAGCGCCCGGTCGCGCCGGAGCCGAAGCCGACGGTGACGCCGGTGTCGTCCTGGTCGAGGGTCTCGATCCACTCGCCGTAGCGGTAGTCGAGCTTGCCCGGAGTTTCGGCCAGCAGATCGAGCAGCACCTGGTTCAGATCGCCGCGGGTGATCTCGATTTCGGCGATCGGGCCCTTGCCGTCGAAGGCCTCCATCGGCAGGGCGGCGTATTCGGTGCCGTTGCGGTCGACCCAGGCCATGCCCAGCTCTTCGAGCTGGTATTTGCGGATGCCCGGCATCAGGCCCATGCGCTCGGCGACCTCCTTGCTGGCGGCGCGCAGGTCGACGGCCTGGCCGCCGGGGCGGGGCGCGGTGGCGCGCTCCACGACGGTGACCAGGGCTCCGGCCCGGAGCAGTTGCAGCGCAACGGCATTGCCGGCGATGCCGCCGCCGGAAACGAGGATGTGCAGCGAGTTGGCGGTGGTGTTCATGGTGTCGGGCCTCTCGGTTGGCTCTAACGTCTAAGACAAATGTACTAAATCGCTGGCACGATTGTCTAGTACAAATGTCTCAGACATGCCTACCTGGGGGTATGTGCTTCCGGGGAAGGTACTCAGCCGAGGGTCGGGGTGTCGTAGACGGTGAACCCGCCCTTGCCGTCGGTGTCCATCCCGAGGAATCGATCCGTGTGGAAGGGGTTGTTGGCCAGCAGCCGCACCACGGTGTCGTCGGGGTCGGCGAGATCCAGGATCGCGCCGTACGGGCCGCGATCGATCACCTCGCCGCGGGTGTACTCCAGTTCGTCGGCGCGGGCGGCGAAGGCGTGCAGGTCGTCGACCGAGTCCACCTCCAGGGCGAAGACATCGAAGCCGCGGAAATCCGGTGTGCCCGCACAGTATTCGCGCTCCCACAGCGTGATGCCGAAGCCGGACGGGTGCATGAGCTGGGCCCCGCGCAGCTCACCCTCCTCCCGGAACTCGCCCGCCAGGCGCAGATCCAGCAGGTCGCAGTACCAGGCGACACTGTGCGCCAGGTCGCTGACCGGCAGTTTGACGTGGCGGATGCGGACCAATCCGGCCATGGTGCCTCCTGATCGGGGTGCGACGAGCGGGGCATGAACCCCTGAAGGATGCCACTTCACCATGCCGCTGACGCGGAACGGCACTCTCCTGGCGCGAGTGGCCACCGCCCGGATGGGGCGCCGGCTCTCAACCGTTTTTGGTGGCCACGCCCGTGATCAGCGGTCGAACGATCGGGGGCATTGCCCGCCACGACATTTCCTGGACGTCTTCGAGTTCCAGCCCGGACGCCCGGATCAGCTCGAGGGTGGCGCGGTTGCAGTGGCAGCCCTCGGCGAACCGGCGCCACGGCTCGGCGAGACGGTCTTGCCAAGCGGAAAGTCGCGGCGACTCGGAACGCACGTGTTCGAGAAACAGCAGTTGGCCGCGGGGATGCAACACGCGCTCGATCTCCCGCAACACCGGATCAGGGTCGTCGACAGTGCACAGCACGAGCGTTGAGACGACCGTGTCCACGGTTCCATCCGCGAAGGGCAGTTTTTCGGCCGATGCGTCGAGCACGCGGGCGTGATGTCGGCTGCGGCGCAGCCTCCGCGCCAACCGCGTCCGCATCGCGGCCTCCGGTTCGGTCAGGATCAGCTCGTCCAGGCCGTCCGGGTAGTACCCCAGGTTGAGGCCGGTGCCGCTGCCGAGCTCGACAGTCCGCCCCCTCGCACGGCTGAGTAAATTTCGCCGGCGAGTGGCCATCCCCGCCCTCTCGCCCATCCACAGCAGAGGGTCGTACAACGTCGCGAAAGCCCGGGCCCACAGGTCCGAGCCCTCCGCCGCTGCCGCCGGGACGGCGTCACTGCTCACAGACTCGACAGTACGCCGGACGGGCATCATCGCCTATGCGCAGCTCCTCCAGCAGGGCGGTGGCAGTTCCGATGCGCTTACTCTGCGGGTCAGCGCAGGGGGAATACGTACCGAAAGGTCCGAGTTAACGGGAGTCTCGGCGCAATTCCGTGAGAAAGCGCAATTCCGTGAGAAGGTGGCAGAGATGGCGACTACGGTCCTGGACCCGTCCGGCAATGCGGTCGATACCGTCTCGTCCCATGTGGTGGGGGTGATCGCGGACGCGGCCCGGCGGGCGGGCGCCGAGACGGAGCAGATCGCCCAGTTGCTCGGTCGTGATCCGGCCCTGCTGTTCGACGACACGATGCGTATCCCGACCGCGACGGCGTCGCGGTTGTGGGAGCTGCTGCACCGGCTGGCGGGACCCGAGGCCGGAGTGCTGGCCGCGGACGTGGCCGAGCTGGGGCGGCTGCACGTGTGGGACTACCTCATCGGCAATGCGCCCACACTCGCCGAGGGCCTGCGCGACGCGGCGCGCTACAACAACACCATCTGCGACCGCCGGGTCGATCTGGAGGTGGTGGAGGACGGATCCCTGCTCACCGCACGCTATCTCGATCTGCCGCATCGGGGCGCGGCCGGGGCCGCCAACAAGGAGTTCGTGATGGCGGTGATGGTGCGGCGGGCGACGGAGAGCTTCGGCGACGCGGGCCGGCCGGTGCGGGTCGACTTCTCGCACCGGGGTCCCGACCATCGTGCGCACCTGATCCGTGCCCTCGGCACCGGGAACATCCACTTCGGTCAGGACCGGGACGCCATCACCTTCCTCGCCACTGCGGAGACCCGTGGCCGGACGAATGATCCTGTCCTGCAGAGGATTCTGCGATCGCACGCGCAGCAGCTGATCGACTCGATCGGGCCCGAACCGGCCTGGCTGGATGTCTTCCGCGCGGCGCTGCACGCGGCGCTGCCGGAGTCCGGCGGCGACGGGGCGGGTTTGGCGGAGGTGGCCACCGCCCTCCGGATCAGCGACCGGACCTTGCAGCGCCGCCTGGCCGAGCACGGCACCAGCTGGCGCGCGGAGCTCGACATCGTGCGCCGGGACACGGCGATCGCCCTGCTGCGCGACCGCACGGTGCCGGTGGGGTCGGTGGCGTTGCGCCTCGGGTACCGCGATCACCGGGTGCTGGCCCGGGCTTTCCGCCGCTGGACCGGGCAGTCACCCGCGAGCTTCCGCCGGGATCAGCCGCGGTGACCGCCGGCGCGGAGGCGCACCGCGGCCCGCTCAGCTCACGTCGGTCCAGCGTTGCTGGGCGCGGCGCAGCGACCTCGGATCGGAGTAGCCGAGGCGGCGGGCGCGCTCGGCCTGGGTGAGGCCCAGCGGCTGGTCGAGAACCTGTCGCCTGCGGGCCTTTTCGAGCTCGTACCGCCAGGAGGTGCCCTCCTCGGCGAGGCGGCGCTGCAGGGTGCGACGGCCGGTCAGCAGCCGGCGGGCCACCGCGTCGATGGTCACCGCGCCGTCGATCAGCATCGACGCCAGCTCCTGCTGCAGCCGGTCGGACCAGGTGGTGATGCGCGGTGGCGCCGTCATCTCGGCCTGCTGCACCAGGATTCGGTTCAGGACCGGGTCGGCGCGCAGCAGCGGCAGCGCCAGATCGGCGTTCCGGAAGGTGACGCGATTGGTGGCCGCCCCGAAATCGATTCGGGGCGTACCGAACAGCTCGGTGAGCGCGGTCAGCTCCGCCCGGCCCTTGGGCGCCCGCTGTCGCAGTCGCACGTCCACCGGCACCACGTGCTGCCCGGTGGCCGTGCGCATTTTCACGATCATCCCGCACAGGCCGGTGTGCATGGCCAGTTCGCTGCCGCGGCCCTCGCCCCGGGTCAGGCCGGTGTACACCGTCGTCACACCGTCCGGATCCGCGTCGGCGACCGCCCGGAACTCCCGGTTGGTCGAGCACGCGTCCATGAATCGATCGGTGAGCGCGAGTCCCGCACCCAGGGTGGGCGCGGTGAGCAGCAGGTAGTCGATGATGCCGAGCTGTCCCGGCGTGTACTCGAGTGCGGTGCGGACGGCGATGGCGGGATCCTGGGTTTCGTGTTCGACGAGTTCCCACAGCCGCAGATACCGCTCGCTGGGCACCATGGATTCGGGCGAGGTCAGCAGCCAGCCCGGCAGGTCCGCCGCGAGGGCCAGGCGATGTCGCGTGTCCTCGCACACTCCGATCGTGCTCAGCACATAGCCCGGCAGCAGCACGGTGTCCATCACCTGTGCGTCGGGGTCGAGCCCGGCCCCGGCGGGGGCGTGAATACCGGTGGGGTGGATGGTCATTGGGATCCCGGGAGTGGAGCGTCATCGACGGGCGGTGGCATCGTGTTGCACTCACGGTGCAATGCACGAGGGTCCAAATTAGACTGTGCGGTGCGGTTTTTGAAACAGGACGCACGACGCGGGTGACCTCAGCGTCCGAGGTGACGGCGGGCCGGTCGGTCAGCGGCCGGGCAGCAATGGTCGGGTCGCGGTCCCGAAGGTCCCGTTCAGAAGTAATCGGTGGTCGCTAAGCTGCGGCGATGATCGGCAATACCATTTCGTCGCGGCTGGCGGTCCTGGTTCGGGAGGCGGCGCTGCGGGCGGGAGCGTCGGCGCCGCAACTCTTCAGCGCGCTGGAGCTGGGGGCCGATCAGCTCGGCGATGATCTGGTGCGGGTTCCGACCGGCTCGGCGTGGCGGCTCTGGGAGCTGATCTATGCGGCCGCGGGGCCGACGGGAGGTCTGTGCGCGGCGGCCACGGCCACACGGGGGAGCCTGTCGGTGTGGGATTACCTGTTCTCGAGCGGGCCGACGCTGGCCGAAAGTCTGCGCAGCGTGGTCGAATTGCGCGCCGTCGTCGCGGATCCGCTCGGCGGCGGCCAGGTGCTGGAGAGCGGCGGGTTGCTCGTCGTCCGGGATACGGCGACCGTCGAACCGGGGCCGATCCTGGGGCTGGTCGAGGAGTTCACGCTCGCGGTGATGCTGCAGCGGGCTCGTGAGGCGACCGGGCATCCGCTGGTTCCGGTCCGGGTGGCGTTCCGGCACCGCGCGCCGCGCAATCACCGGCATCTCGTCGAGGCGTTCGGTACCAACCGGGTCTGCTTCGAGGCCCCCCACTCCGAGCTGACCTTCCTCGATGCGGCGGCCCTGCCCACCGGGGGCGACCCGAATCTGGGCCGGATCCATCGCGGCTACGCCGAACTGCTGCTCGCCAGTGCGCGTCCCGTGCCCAGCCCGATCGGCAGGATCCGGGAGGTGCTGCTGGAGGCGATGGCGGGCGGCGAACTCGAACTCGATCAGGTCGCTGCCCGGCTCGCCGTCAGCCCGCGCACCCTGCAACGTCGTCTGCGGGAGCTGGGCACCAGCTGGCGTGCCGAGGTCGACATGGTCCGCCATGAGCACGCGTCGGATCTGTTGCGCGGCACCGATCTTCCCATGTACGCGATCGCGGCCCGGCTCGGCTATACCGACCCGAGGTCGCTGCGGCGGGCGTTCCGCCGTCGGGCGGGGCAATCCCCGGACGAGTTCCGCCGGTGGGCGGCCACCGGTTCGATATCCGGGTAGCCGGCGGTGGTCAGGGGCGTTCGGTGGTGAGGTGGAGGTAGGCGGTGTCGAGGGGGATGTCGACCGCGAACCAGGCCGCGGGCCGGTCGTCGTCGCGGGGGCACCAGGCGGTCGCGATGCAGAGCCGGGCCACCTCCGTGGTGGCGAGACCGGGTAGCCGCCACTGGATTCCGGCCGGATCCAGGTAGCGCACACCGTATTCGGAGTCGTCGTCATTGCCGTCGGCGGGCAGCTGGTCCGCCCAGTCGGCGGGCATGAGCCGGCCGTCGGCGGCCTGCATGGCCAGCAGTTCGGAATCCGGGCCGCCGATCGACACCGAGAAGCGGTCGTTCTCGGCGGTCACGGCCGCGAGGCATTCACCGGAGTCGGGACCACAGAACGTGTCCGCGGACAGATCGGTCAGTTCGGCCGAGAAGGACAGTGCGGGGACCGCCGAATGCGCCTGCACCTGCCAGATTCCCGCCCACATGGGTACGGCCGCGCCGCCGTCCCAGGCCGGCATCTCGATGCGGCCCAGGAGCAGATCGACCGTGGCGTCCCGGTGCCGCCAGCGGTGCAGGTGCGAGCCGTTCGCCAAGCGCCACACGGCATCCGGACCGGTCGGTACCCGTTCCGAGCCGAGCGCGACAGCGAACACGACGGTGCCGAGCGGCGTATCGATCACGGCGGGATGCCGGTCGACCTGGTGCAGGCGGTCGGTGGGAAGCATGCGCCCCATCATGCACCCCGGCGCATGGGCGCCCGATCTCCGGTGCGGGCGAACGGCCCGGCGGGGGTGGGTTCCCGTCGGGCCGTTCATGTTTCCGATCCGGCCGGCTCCCGTCACGCTCCGGCCGCGACCGCCCGGGTGCGCAGGGCCGGTGACCGGAAGGTGGCCAGGGCGAGCGCCGCCGCGGCGACCGCGATGACCGCCGCCGCGACGAAGGCCGCGGAGAAGCCGCCGGTCAGTGCGTCCGTGTCCCCGAGGCGGTCGGCGCCCGCGTGCGCGGAGATGGCGGTGACCGCGGCGAGGCCGAGCGCGGAACCGATCTGGTAGCCGGTGTTCACGATGCCCGAGGCGAGACCGCCCTCCTGCGGCGGCGCGGCCGAAATGGCCGTCTGCAGGGTGGGAATGAACGCGAGCGACATGCCGAGCGCGGCCACCAGCGAGCCGGGCAGGACGTCGATCCAGAAGTTGCCGTCGGATCGGATGAACGACAGCCAGACCAGGCCGGCCGCGAGCAGCAGCAGACCGGCGACGGTCATGGTGCGAGCCCCGAAGCGCGCGAACAGTTTCGGCGAGATCGCGATCATGCCGACCATGATCAGCGCGGTCATCGGCAGCAGCGCCGCGCCGGACGGGAACGCCGAATACCCGAGCACCTGTTGCAGATACAGGTTCAGGAAGAACCACATCGGCACCCACGCCGCACCCAGCAGCACCTGCGCGAGATTGGCCGCACCCAGATCCGGGGCCCGGAAGATGCTCAGCGGCATCAGCGGTTCCTTGCGCCGGGCCTGAATCGCGACGAACGCGCCCAGCAGCACGGCGGCCGCGAACAGCACCACCCAGGTCGAGCTCGCGGCCCAATCCGCCCGCACCACACCGAACACCGCGGCGCCCAGGCCCAGGGTGGCGGTCACCGCACCGAGGAGGTCGACCGAGGCGTGCGGCGCCATCGCGCCGTCGGGCACGAGGGCCGGCGCGGCCAGCAGCGCTGCCAGCGCGATCGGGATATTGATGTAGAAAACCCAAGGCCACGAGGCGTATTGGGTGATCAGCCCGCCCAGGAACACGCCTGCGGTGCCACCGGCGGGCGCGGCCGCCCCGTACACGGCGAACGCCTTGGTCAGCTCGCCCGGATTGCTGCCGAACAGCATCATGAGCAGCGTCAGCGCCGACGGGGCGATCAGCGCGGCCCCCGCGCCCTGCACGCCACGCCCGATCAGCTCGACCGCGGCATTCCCGGCCAGCCCCGCCACCAGTGACCCGATACCCAGTACGCCCCAGCCGATCCGGAATATCCGCCGCGCCCCTGCAATGTCGGACAGCTTGCCGCCGAGCAGCAGCAACCCGCCGAAGACGACGACGTACGCATTGAACACCCACGACAGATTCCCCTGTGAAAACCCCAGGGCGCCCTGCATTTCCGGCAGCGCGACGCCGATGATCGAGGTGTCCATGATGACCATGAACTGGGCGAGGGCGATGAGCCCCAAGGCGATCCAGCGCCGCGACGGCGGCGGCGCGGAGTTCCGGGTGGACATAGGAATCACTCCCCTGACAGAGATCTCGGGCGGCCGGTCGGCCGCTGGCAGTTCCAACCCGTCCTTTGATACCCCCAAGGGGTATATTGGAACAGTTTTGACTGCTGTGACCTATCCCATACCCATTGGGGGTATGTGACATCTAGTGCGAGTCCTGCTCGTCGCGAGAAGGTGAGTGGTTGCCCTGCTCGGAAACCAAGGTCCTCTGCGACTGCGGTGTAGCTCGCAAACCCTGATGGGCGACGGTGCGGCCGCCTCATCGCACGGTTGCCGCGATGTAGCCTCGTCCGGCTCTGTCTTGCGTTAGCGATATCGAATCGATTTCGATCTCGAATTTGGCGCTGTTACGATCTCGAATCGTGTTCGAAAATCTGTCGACACCTCGGGCTTCCACCCGCCCTGCTCCGGTCCAGCGCCGAGGAGTCAAGCGTGTGCAGGCCATTCTCGACGCCGCCGAGGCATTGCTCGGTGAGCGGGGCTACGAGGCTGCCACCCTCAAGGCGATGGGCGAGCGAACGGGCATTCCGGTGGCCTCGGTGTATCACTACTTCGCCGACCGGCATCAGGTCGAAACCGAGCTGGCGCAGCGGTATCTGCGCGAACTCGACGAAGGTCTGCGTGCCGCATTGGGTCGCAGCGAGCCGGGCACCCTGCGCGACGCCTGCGATACGGTCGGCGACCTGTATCTCGCTTACATGCGCGAACATCCGAGCTTCGGCGAGCTCTGGTTCTCGGGGCGTAGCTCGTTGCTGAGCGAACTGGCGCAGACGTTCGACGCGTCGCAGGCGCGGCACCTGTGGCGCTACCTCACCGAGCAGGCCCTGATTCGTCCCGATACCCCGCCGGTCGTTGTCGAACTCGCCTTCGAGGCCGCCGACAGGCTCTTCGATGTCGCCTTCCGGCGCTCTCCGGAGGGACATGACGCCACGATCGACGAGGCGCGTCGCCTGGTCGCTGCGTACCTGGGGACATACGCGCCACCGGGCTGAGGCGGGAAAGTCCCGACCCTCGCGCACGTCGGCCGGATGTTGACAAGCTCGCGCCATGAGCCATAAAGTCGAATTCGATTCGATATCGAATAGCATCGCGGAGGCTGCCGGCCGCGTTGTGCGAAGTCGCCGCGCAGACGACAACACCACGAGGACGGAGTGGCCTGATGGCCAACTGTGCTGACGTCGTAGACATCAGCGATGCCGAGGCGATCGCATGACCGCGCGCCGGGTTGTCCTCATCGGTGCCGCGCGGACCTGTCCCGGTGCTGACGCTGGACGAGAGCGATACGCGCGCAGGCGCTTTCGCGCCCGAGGACTGGGCCGGACCGAAGGCGCTCTACGACGCCGTGGAGCAGGTCGGCACCCCGCGCGCCGAGATCGTCGAGGCCGTGGTCCAGCGGGCCGTCCTGTGCCGAATCGGACTTCCCCCAGCGATGACAGAGGAGAGATCACCATGATGTCCGTAGCCGACTCGCGCCGCCGCCCGGAGGCCGCCGAATGACCACCGCGATCATCGAAATAACGCGCTCGCGCAACCCTTTCGACCAATCGGCGTTGACCAGAGACGCGCGGGGAATCGCGCACTACACCGATGTGCCGGCGACGTTGCCCGACATGGTGCGCGCGCATGTCGACGCGCACCCCGATGCCGAGGCGGTTGTCGAGATCGGCGGCGATCGGCTGACCTATGCCCAGCTGTGGGAACGCGCGTCGCGGGTGGCCGGTGGGCTACGGGCGCTCGGCGTGCGGCGCGGGGATCGAGTCGCCCTGCGATATCCGGCCGGTGTGAACTGGGTGCTGGCCTTCTGGGGCACGGTGTTCGCGGGCGGTATCGCGGTGCCGGTCAATACGCGCTCGGCTCGACCGGAGGTGGAGTTCGTGCTCGACGACGCCGACGTGACGGTCGATCTGGCGGCCGATACTCCACTGCCCGACGGTGATCAGTACGTGGCGGAGGGTCTCGACGCCGGTGATGTGGCGGCGCTCTTCTACACCTCGGGTACGACCGGACACCCGAAGGGTGTTCCGACGACACACGAGGCATTCATCACCAGCGCCGAGAACATGATTCGCTGTTCGGGCATCTCCCGTGACGCCGGCCCGGACCTGCGCACCCTCATCTCCGTGCCCCTGTTCCATGTGACGGCCTGCAATTCACAACTGCTGGTCGCCGCGTACGCCGGCGGCACCTCGGTGATCCTGCCCGCACTCGACCTGCCCGCATTGATCGAAGCTATTGCCGCGGAACGCATTTCCTTCCTCGTGACGGTGCCCGCGGTGTACTCCCTGCTGGTCCGCCATCCGAATTTCGCCGACGCGGACGTGTCCCGGGTCCGCATAGTCGGGTATGGCGGCGCGCCGATCGCGCCGTCGCTGGTACAGGCGTTGCAGGCGGCGTTCCCCCAGGCGACCGTGATGAACGGTTACGGCATGACGGAGACGGCGTCCTTGATCGCCGTGCTGCCGGACCGGGACGCGATCGAGCACGCCGATTCGGTCGGCTACGCGGTGCCGTCGGTGGATCTGGGCATCGTGCCGATCGACGGTGAACCGGGCACGGGAGAACTGGTGGTCCGAGGTCCGAATGTCACTGCGGGATACTGGAACCGAGCGGAGGCGACCGCGGAAACGATGGTGGACGGCTGGCTGCGCACCGGCGATGTCGTCCGGATCGATGATGCCGGACGCGTGCGCATCATCGACCGGATCAAGGACATCATCAACCGCGGCGGCGAGAACATCTCGAGCGTGGAGGTGGAGGCGGTACTGCTGTCCGCTCCCGGTGTCGCCGACGCCGCGGTGCTCGCCGTACCCGACGACGTGATGGGGGAGAAGGTCGGCGCCGTCCTGTTCGGAGACCGGGCGCCGATCGATATCGCCGCCGTGCTCGCGCATTGCCGAAACCATCTCGCCGACTTCAAGATTCCGCAGTACGCCACGGTTGTCACCGAGGCGCTACCGCGCAATGCCGGGGGCAAACTGCTCAAGAACCATCTGCGCCGGCAGGTGCGGTGGGGTGCTCCGTTGCGATGAAGACCCACCGGGACCGACCAGTGGATCTTGTGGTTGCGCCGGGCGAGATCGCTACCGGCGCAACCACATAGGGCTGTCAGGATGCGGGAGCCGGTGCGTTCTCCATCTGGAAGAACTGGATCGCCGAGGCGATGCCCACCGGCACGCCCAGCAGGATGATGCCTGCCGCCGCCCCCAGCGCGGTACCGATCGCCGCGCCGGCGATACAGCTGCCGACCCAGCCGGGGACGAAGATCGGCGTCATCAGGGCGGCGCCGACCACCGCGCCCAGGATGCAGCCACCGCCGAGTCCGACGATGGTGCCGAGGAGGGTCCCGACGCCCGTGGCCAGGCCGAACTGGGCAGCGGCGCGGCCCAGATCGGCGTCGAACTGGGCATCGACCGGCTGCAGCGGATCGGCGGGCAGGGTGATCATGTCGACCGGGGCGGCCGCGGCCGGGTCGGTGCTCGGGGTCAGGATGGCGGTATTGCCGTCGATCTTCGCTGCGATCGGGAACCGCAGGCCGCGTATGTCGTAGCTCAGTGGCAGACCGGCGACGACCTTTCCGGTCGAGTCGAGGACCTGGAACTGGCCGCCGTCGGTGGCCAGTGAGCCCAGATCGGTCGTGACGACCACGGAGTCGCCGACGCGGTCGGCGGTCCAGCGGATGCCGGACTGCTGTGTATCGACCGGACCGGCCGGGGCCGGGATCGGCTGCGCCGGAACGGCATTGGAGTCGGGTATATTGCAGATGAGCACGCCGAGTGTGACAGCGGCGGCGACGGTGTAGGCGGTGATCTTCCTCATCGGTGAACCGAACCTTCCAAGAAACGCGAATTGAACAGTGCCGCAGGGTTATCGAGCGGCAACGCTGGGGTCGTCGTTGGTTCTGCTGACTTGTTTGCCGACTAGATTTGGTAGAGCGTTGGAACCTCCGTTCCGCTGAAGCCCCCCGCAGATGAAGGGCTTTCAGCTGCTGCGGCAGCGGCTCGCCGACGAGTGGGGCGGCAAGTGTCAGAGCGTGGTGAGGACCTCGGTCACGGCGCGCTCGGCCGCGCGGACGGCGCCCTCGAGGTAGCCCTCGAACTCGGGTGCGGACTCGGTGCCGGCCCACTGGAGGTTGAGCGCGCGCCCGCCGACACGATCACCGGCCTCGAGGGCCGCCACCGAGCGCCCCTTCCGTACCAGCTGGTGGGCGGCGGTGAGGCCGGAGAGTCCGGCGCCGACGACGACAACGTCGATGTCCCGTACCTCGCTGTGATCGGCTGCCATGACCTTCTCCGTTCCGGCCGCTCATCGAGTTGAAATGGAACTCGACTCGAATTCGACTTTATGAAGAAGTGTGATCTATGTCAATGGGGGAGGCGCCGGGATCTGAATGAAGGATCGAAGAGTGCGCAGCCGGTCGGATCCCGGGTTCGGCGCATCGTCAGCGCGGGAGGTTGTGGCCTGACGGGGGTTGATCGGGGCGCGACTTCGGACCGCGAGGCGTTACCTGGCTCCAGGCCGCCGCGCGGTGCGAAAGGTGGTCGGGTCTTGCCGGCAGGTCAGTCGGACTTCGGGGCGTACGACTCCAGATAGAGACCGAGCAGGCGGCGTGCCTCGGCGATGGTGGCGTCGTCGCCGGTGTTCGGTGTCCGGCGGAATGCGACGTCGAACAGGCGGTTGCCGACCTCGAAAGCCAGCTGAATCACCAGCGGGGGCGTGTCCGGCCGGAGCAGTTCGCGTTGGACGCCCAGCTGAAGCGTTCGCTCGGCAGTCGATTCGTCGAAGGACTGCACGAGTTCGGTCACCGCGTCGCTACGCCCGGAGAACCACAGCTGAACGCAGCTCGGGTGGGTACGAAAATAGGTGAGCATCGGATCGATCACCGCATCGACGACATCCTGTACCGAGTCCAGCCGGACATCGCCGTCGAGCGAAGTCGAGAGCTGCTGATCCAGTTCGGCAATGTGGCGACCGATGATCTCGGTGTCGACCTGGTGGCGGTCCGAGAAGTAGTGATAGACCGACGCGATCGGGATGCCGGCCCGCTCGCCGATGGCCTTGAGGGTCGCGGCCTCGTAGCCTTCTTCTGCGAGCAGAGTCTCCGCCGCGTCCAGGATGGCCTGGACGCGTTCGGCGCCGCGCCGCTGCAGGACGGCGTCCGGGCGTGCGGGTGCCTGGTGCTTGTTCGCGCGGATGCGATCGGCCGCCGGCGCGGCCTTCGCGTTCGGCTTCCTGGTCGAAGCCGAACGCTTGGGGGAGCGGGCAGTCTCAGCCATGGATACTGCCCTCAGCCGGAAAGTCGATCACAATTCGACACATTATCAGCGGAGCACCCGGCCGAAGAACTCGAGCTGATCGGCGAGCGCACGTCGTTGCCACACACCGTCATAGACATCGAAGTGATCGACCGGGTACTTCTTGACGACAGCGTGATCGCCGAGTTTCCGCGCCGTGCGATGGGCCGCGGCGACCGGGACGACACGGTCGGCCTCGCCGATCTGGACGAGTACCGGGCAGGTCACCTGTTCGGCGTAGATCGTCGGTCGGTTGCGGGCGACCTCCAGCGCATGGCGGGCCCCGGTCTCGTTGCGCCACGTGGGTCCGGCGAACGACGTATAGGCCTCCTCCGCGCCTGTCACGGTGATCATCGCCGTGCTGCCGGGCTGTCCCACGATGGGCACCATGCGCGGCCGGCCGCCGGTGATCACGGTCGCCGCATCGGCGAGTCCCCGTGCTGCGAGGCGAGCCAGGCGGCCGACCCCGTCCTTGCGCGCGATCAAGGCGAGGCCGGCCAGGCCGTCGGTAGCCGGTGTCAGCGAGACCACGGCCGCGATCCGACGTGACTGTGCGGCGACCGCGATCGCATGGCCCGCCGAGTACGAGGTGCCCCACAGGGCGATTCGATCGGGGTCGACGCCAGGCAGGCGGCGCGCGGCATCGATCGCGGCGTGGTAGTCCTGTCGTTGCCGGCGGTACGAAATGAGCTGGCGTGGCGTGCCTTCGGAATCGCCGAAGCCGCGGTAGTCGAAGACGAATGCGTCCAGCCCGGCTGCTGCGAACGACTCGGCGTAGGGCAGCAGGCCGGTGTCCCGGGTTCCGCCGAATCCGTGTGCCAGGACAACGCACGGCCGCCCGGAACGCCGTTCGAAGGCAGTGCTCGTGGCGGGGATATGCCATGCGGCACAGGTGATTCCGTGACTGGTGAATGAGATATCTTTGCGTGTCATCGAATTCGTCATCGCTTTCTCACCGGCTCCCGGCTCGGGCGGAGGCAGGCTTGCGCACGGTGGTGAAATGGAGGGCAGGATCGTCGACAGGACCACGGCGCAGGCGCTCGACGTCCTTTTCGTAGACATGTTCGAGGGTCCACGGCCCCTCGTCGCCGGCCCGGGGGAATGCGCCGATTCCGCGGTTGACGTAGCCCGCCTGGAGATCCAGGATCGGGAACCGCTCCATACCCGGATTGTCCAGGACCGGAACGACGGTGTCGTAGCCGAAAGCCTTCATGTGGTCCAGCAATCGGCAGAAGTGCTCGGCAACCAGCTCGACTTTGAGGGTCCAGGAGAGATTGCTGTAGCCGACGGCGTAGGCGAGGTTGGGAATCCCCGAGAGCATCATCGCCTTGAAGGCGACCAGGTCCGGGAGATGGGCCTGCTGCCCGTCGACGCTGAGGGTGATGCTGCCGAACGGGAGCATATTGAGTCCGGTGGCCGTGACGACCACGTCCGCGACCAGCTCTTGGCCCGACCGGAGCCGGATGCCGTTCTCGGTGAACCTGTCGATGTGGTCGGTCACCACCGACGCTTTCCCCGAGTAGATGGCCTTGAACAGATCGCCGTTCGGCACCATGCACAGGCGCTGTTCCCACGGGTTGTAGCGCGGCGTGAAATGCGTGTCGACGTCGAAGTGCTCGGGCAGCTGAGCTCGAACCTGTGCGATGAGCAGCTTGCGCATCAGCCCCGGCGCCAGCTTGCTCGCTCTGAAGAGTCCCCGGCCGAGTGCGATGTTCTTGTGCCGGCTGATCCGGTGTGCCCGCTCCGGTCCGACGACCTTGTTCAGGAGGTGGGTGGTGACGTCCACGCCGGGGGCCGAGAGCACGTAGCTCGGCGAGCGTTGGAGCATGGTGACGTGCTTGGCCAGTGGCGTCATCGAGGGGATCAGGGTGACGGCCGTGGCGCCGCTGCCGATCACCACTACGCGCTTGTCGGCGTAGACGAGGTCGTCGGGCCAGAACTGCGGATGGACGACCCGTCCCTTGAACTCGCCGATGCCCTCGAAGTCGGGGACGAAGGCGGACTCGTAGTCGTAGTAACCGGTGCTGAGGAACAGAAAGCGCGAGGTGAAGGTCGCGGGACGCCGACTGCCGGTCCGGTGGACCGTTACCGTCCACAGCCCTGAGCCGGTGTCGAAGTCGGCGGCAACCACCTTGTGGCCGAAGCGAATTCGCTCGCGAATCCCGCATTCTTCGGCCGTCTTGCGCAGGTATTCGAGGATGTACGGCCCTTCGGCGATCGACAGGGGGCTGGTCCACGGCTTGAAGCTGTAGCCGAAGGTGGGCATGTCCGAGTCGGATCTGATTCCCGGGTAGCGGAACAGGCTCCAGGTGCCGCCGATCTCCTCGCGCGCCTCCAGGATCGCGAACGACGTCCCTGGACGTTCGCACTTCAGATGGTGGGCGATGCCGATTCCGGAGATCCCGGCGCCGATGACCAGGACGTCGACGTGCCTCGAACGGTGTTCCGTGGAGCGCCCATTGCGCTTGATGATCATGCTTGTCAAATCTCCTGGGGCTGGGATACACGGGGTACGTGCGGTGCGCCGCGGCAGCTTCGATACCCTGAAGTAGAACTCAATTCGAGTTTGAGTATGGAGTCGGCCGACAGGTCCGTCAATGCCTTCCGTGGAGTCCATTGACACCCGATGGATCGTGACTTAGCTTACTTCGAAATCGAATCATATTCGAGTTTGCTGAGACAGCTGGCGTCCCTTGGAGAAAATGATGGCCCACAATCACCAGGCGTTCGATATCGCCAGCCTGATGGCACCACCCCCGCCGAGCGCGGCATCGAAGCGTCTCTCGCTCATCGGCGTCGCGGCGCTCCTGGCGACCGTCACCAACGCGGTCACGTTCATGCTGCCGCCGCTGCTGCCGTTGATGCAGGCGAGGTTCGCACTCGGCCTGTCGGATGAGACCTGGATCTTCACGGCCTTGACCTTGGGTGGCGGTGCCGGATTCGTCCTGCTTCCACGGCTCGCCGACGTCCTCAGCGACCGCACCACCGCACTGCTGTCGGGCGGTGTCCTGACACTGGGGGCGCTGATCCCGGCCATCGGAAACTCGTACCCCACAATCGTTCTCGGTTGTGCCCTACTGGGATTCGGCAGCTCGGCGCAGCTGTTGCCGATCGGATTCCTGCGCCGGCACCTTCCCGGAAGCAAGGTCTCGACCGCCGTCAGCGTCCTGATCATGGCGACCGGCACCGGTGTCGTCGCCGGCATGATCGGCGGCGGGCTGACGGTCCGCAGCCTGTCGATCGCGAGCTTCTTCTGGATCCTGGTGCTGGTCTCCGCGGCGACGACGGTGGCCCTGATGGTCATCGTCCCGTCCGCGAAGCCGGAATCGGCCGGCAAGATCGGCGTTCTCGGCACCGTCTGGATGCTCGGCTGGCTCACTGCCGTGCTCCTCACCTTCACTCAGGGGCTGGTGTGGGGCGACGTCGTGCTGGTTCCGCTGGTGGCCGGGATCGTCGGCGGCATCACTTGGATACGCGCGCAACGGCGTTCGGCAACAGCGGTTTTCGATCTGAAGCTGCTCACGATGCCGTTCGTCGGGGTCGCGTTGCTGTCCGCGGGTCTGTTCGGTGCCGTGGACGCCGGGTTCCTCCTGCTGGTCAGTTACTACACGCAGACACCGAGGGGCGCCGGTTACGGGCTCGGCATCGATGCCCTGGGCACCGGTCTGCTGATGCTTCCCTTCGCCCTGACGATGTTCATCAGCGGCAAGGTCGCGGAGAAACGTGTCGCCAAGGGCCGTCCGGGCGAGGTGCTCGTCCTCGGCGCGTCGATCTCCGCTTGCGGGCTCGCTTTTCTGGTCGTCGCCCATCGGCAGTGGTGGGAGTACCTCGTCGGCGCCGCCCTCATCGGACTCGGCAGTCGCGCCGGATACAGCGGCGCCTTCGCGGTGCCGCAAATGCTCGTGCCGGAACGCAAGGCCGGGATGGCCGCGGGCATGGCGGGCACCACGATGGCGATCGGCATCGCCTTCGGCTCCGCGTTGATCACCGGCGTGCTCAGCGCCGACACCGACCCGGCCACCCACCTGCCGACGGCATCTCTCTACACGGTGGGCTACCTGGTCACGCTGGCTTGTGCGCTGCTCATCCTGGTCGCCACGCTCGTCTCTCAACTACGTCATCACGGCGAGTTCAAGGCCCTGCTCCGGCAGTCGGGAGTGCTCGCATGAGCGACCGGGCTCTCAACACCATCACTGCCGCTGACAGGTGCGGCGTGGCACCCGCGGCGACAGCCATCCGAATTCGACACAGAGGATAATCTTGCAGACTCATAGCAGAACCGGCGATGACACAAGCCGATTCGATCTCACCGGCCGGACCGCGATCGTCACCGGCGCCTCCCGCGGCATCGGTCTGGCGGCGGCGCACGCGATTGCGGCGGCCGGCGGCAACGTGGTCGTGACGTCGCGCCGGCAGGAATCCGCGGATGCCGCGGCGGCCGAAATCGGCGGCAATGCAATCGGTTTCGCCGCGCACGCGGCCGACGAGGACGAGGCCCGGTGCTGCATCGATGTGGCGTTGGAACGGTTCGGCAGCGTCGACATCCTGGTCAACAATGCGGCGACGAACCCGGCCTATGGACCGGTCTGCGACCAGGACTACGCCCGATTCGCCAAAACCTTCGAGGTGAACCTGTGGGCGCCGATCCTGTGGACCTCGGTGGCGACCCGCGCGTGGATGGGGGAGCACGGGGGCGTCGTGGTCAATACGGCGTCGATCGGCGGGATGGGTTTCGAGGCGAACCTCGGTGTGTACAACGCATCCAAGGCCGCACTGATCCATCTCACCAAGCAATTGGCGCTCGAGTTGTCGCCACAGGTGCGAGTGAATGCCGTCGCGCCAGGCGTGGTGCGGACGAAATTGGCCGAAGCGCTGTGGAAAGAGCAAGAGGACCAATTGAATTCGGCTACCGCGTTGTCGCGGATCGGTGAGCCCGAAGACGTCGGCTCCGCGATCGCGTTCCTGGTTTCGGACGCGGCGAGCTGGGTGACCGGGGAGACCTTCGTCATCGATGGCGGGCAGCGGTTGGGTGACGCCGGGCTCTTCCGGACGGCGGGTGCGATCAATGTCTGACAACCGGCAGCCTTCCGACCTGGACGTCCAGGCGCCCCCGGGCCTCGACCTCGAGCGACTCGGTACCTGGTTCTCCGCCCAGATCCCCTGTGCGGGAAGCCGATTGCGAGCGTCCCTGATCGCCGGGGGCAAGTCCAATCTGACCTACGAGGTGACCGACGGCGCGTCGAGCTGGATCGTTCGCCGGCCACCGCTCGGCCACGTGCTGGCCACCGCGCACGATATGGCCCGCGAGTACCGCGTGATGTGGGCGCTGCAGCAGACCGCGGTGCCGGTGCCGATGGTGTACGCGCTGTGCCAGGACGACGCCGTGATCGGTGCGCCCTTCTATGTGATGGAGCGCTGCGCCGGTGTGCCCTACCGCCGGGCCGCGGAGCTGGAATCGCTCGGCGTCGAACGCACTCGCCTGATCTCGACGCAGCTGGTGGACACACTGGCCGCACTTCACCGCGTGGACCCGTCGGAGGTGGGCCTCGCCGAATTCGGCAAGCCGGAGGGCTATCTCGCACGCCAGGTGCATCTCTGGAAGAAACAGCTCGACGCCTCGTACAGCCGGGATCTTCCCGCGGCCGACGCGCTCTACGAGCGCCTGGCCGCCGACGTGCCGCAGGAGTCGGCCACCGGCATCGTGCACGGTGACTACCGGCTCGACAACCTGCTCGTCGACTCCGGCGATCAGGTCACCGCGGTGCTCGACTGGGAGATGGCGACGCTCGGCGACCCGCTGACCGACCTGGCGCTGATGCTCACCTATCACCGGCTCGGTGAATTGCTCGGTGGTGAGGTGGTCGCCGATGCGGCTTCGGCACCGGGCTTCCTCGATGAGAAGGAGATCATCGAGCGCTACGCCCGGGCCAGTAGCCGTGACCTGTCGCGGTTCGGTTTCTATCTCGGTCTGGCTTCGTTCAAGCTGGCCGCGATCCTCGAGGGCATTCATTTCCGGTATCTCAACGGCCAGACGGTCGGGGCGGGGTTCGACAAACTGGGGGCGGCGATCCACCCGTTGCTCGACGCCGGTCTCGACGCGTTGCACGAGGTCCGCTGATGCACTTCGACTATGACCCCCTCACCGCGGAGCTGCGGGAGACGATGCTCGAGTTCATGAACGACCACGTCTACCCGGCGGAGAAGGTCTTCGCGGAACAACTGGCCCAGCTCGACGACAAGTGGGCCTGGGACTCCGTGCCGATCATCGGGGAGCTGCGGGCCGAGGCCCGCTGGCGCGGGCTGTGGAACCTCTTCCTGCCCGGCGAAGAGGGCGCGGGACTCACCAATCTGCAGTACGCCGCCGTCGCGGAGATCTCCGGCCGCAGTCACTTGGCCCCGGCGGCGATGAACTGCGCCGCCCCCGATACCGGGAACATGGAGGTGCTCTCGCTCTTCGGCAGCGGACAGCAGCGCGAGAAGTGGCTCGAACCGCTGCTCGAGGGCGAGATCCGTTCCGCCTTCGCGATGACCGAGCCGGATGTGGCCTCCTCCGATGCCACCAATATCGGGACCCGGATCGAACGGGACGGCGATGAGTATGTCATCAATGGCCGCAAGTGGTGGATCACCGGCGCGATGAACCCGAACGCCAAAATCTTCGTCGTGATGGGCAAGACCGACCCCTCCGCCCAGCGGCACCGTCAGCAGTCGATGATCCTGGTCGAGCGGGATACCCCGGGATTCGAGATCCATCGGGCCATGCATGTCCTGGGTTACGACGACCATGACCACGGTGGCCACGCGGAACTCTCGTTCACCGATGTGCGGGTCCCGGTCGAGAACCTCATCGCTGACGAGGGCGACGGGTTCGCCATCGCGCAGGCCCGGCTCGGACCCGGCCGGATCCACCACTGCATGCGGTCCATCGGCGTCGCCGAACGTGCGCTCGCGTTGCTGTGCGCGCGGGCGGACGAACGGGTCGCATTCGGAAAACCGCTGTCCGAGCAAGGCGTGGTGCGGGATTGGATCGCCGAGTCCAGGGTCCGTATCGAGCAACTCCGGCTCTTGGTGCTGAAGACCGCGTGGCTGATGGACACGGTCGGAAACAAGGGCGCGCACACCGAGATCCAAGCGATCAAGATCGCCACGCCGGCCACGGTGCAGTGGATCCTGGACAAGGCCATCCAGGTATTCGGCGCCGGCGGCCTGTCCCAGGACTTCCCGCTGGCCGCCGCCTACGCGAGCATCCGCTCCCTGCGGTTCGCCGACGGACCGGACGAGGTGCACAAGAGCACGCTCGCACGCACCGAGCTGCGCAACCAGAGGGCGGCACGATGACCGCCGGCCATCGGGTGGCGGCGCGGAACATCGCCGAGGTGTCGCACACCGCCGGTGCGTAGAGTCGGTGGTCTGCGCTGCGCGATGTCAGGATTTACGCGGGACAACCAGGCCTGATTCGTATGCGAGGACCACGAATGGGCGCGATCGCGGGCGCGGAGCTTGGTCATGGCTCGGTTGACGTGGGTTTTCGAGGTGAGTGGGCTGATGCCATGCGGCCCGCGATCTCGTCGTTGGACAAACCCTGGGCGACGAGGGTCACGGCTTCGCGTTCGCGGGTGGTCAACTCTTTCGGCCCGGTGCCGGTACCGATATCGAGCGGATGGGAGATGGAATGCTGGCATTCACCCTGCCGGGGCCGTCGGTACTGGTCGGGCTGCGGTCGCAGAAGGATTCGGCTGACAGGAGAGGGGTTTCGACGTGTCCGACAACCGCACTTGGCAAGCCCGGCTGATCGCGACGTCGGCACCGGCGGCGGCGATCTGGATCCGCGTCTACGTGGGCGTAGTGTTCCTCACGGAGGGCATCCTGAAGTTCACCCGCCCCGACGCTCTGGGCGCCGGCCGGTTCGACAAGGCCGGCATCCCGGCTCCGGGGTTCTTCGCGCCTGTCGATGGGGTGTTCGAAATCGTGTGCGGTGCACTGATTCTGGCCGGATTGGTCACCCGTCTCGCGGTTGTGCCGATGATCGTGGACATGGTTGGCGCGCTGCTGATCACGAAACTTCCTATCGTGTGGGGCGACGCGCCGCTGTTCGCCCGCGAATCCGGGTTCGGTGATTTTCTGCACGAAGCCCGCCTGGATTTCGCGCAACTGTGCGGCAGCGTATTCCTGCTGCTCGTCGGTGCCGGGTCCTGGTCGGTGGACGCGCGCCTGACGGCTACCGCGAGATCGGCTGCGTCACACTGAAGTTCAATCCTCGCCGAGGACTTCGCGGGCGAGCCCGCGCAAGATGCGCCGGTCCTCGGCCAGCGGTGCGTCCGGGTGCGGGCCGGTATCAGTGTCATGACCGCGCTGGGCCGGGTGGGGCAGCCTGCCGATATCGCCGATGTGGTGGCCTTTCTCGCCTCCGAGGACGCTCGCTGGATCACCGCCGATGTGGTCGATGTGAGCGGCGGCACCGCCGTCAGCCCGGCCATCGGCGCACAGTAGCGACCGTCGATCGATAGATGACCAGCACGACAATGATGAACGAGAATCGCGTTGTAGCAGAGCGGTATTCAGGAAGCGGCGGGCTCGTCGGCCCAGCCGGTTGCGGTGCGCACCTCGGCGACCAGTCGGGAGATCAGGCCGACCGGGCCCCGGGGCAGCCACAGGGCGGCCATGTAGGCGGGTTCGGCGTCGGTCACCGGCAGCCAGCGCACTCCGGGGACAGCGGCCGCGCGGCCGAACGGTTCGGGGGCCAGGACTATGCCGCGACCACGAGCTACCAAGAGGATCGCATCGTGCAGATCGTTGAGCATGGGTACCCGAGCGGCGGCCGCGGTGTCCGGGGCGGCCGTTCGGCGGCCGCGGGCGTCCTCGGGGAGGAAGAGTTCGGGCATCACGACCGGGTCGTCGGCGAGGTCGGCCAGTGTCACCGCCTCGCGATGGGCGAGGCGGTGCTTGCCGGGTAGCGCGACCATGCGGGTATCGGCGCGGACATTCGCGCGTTCCAATTGATCATGGTCGGCTGGTGGCCACATGAATGCGACGTCGGCCGCTTCCGACAACAGCAATTGCCAGCCGTTCTGCGTGGCCGGAATGGTCAGTAGGTCGACACGCAGGCCCGGGACCGCGATTTCGAGGGCATCGGCGATATTCGTGGCGAAGTCCGTTGCCGCGTAGGGGCAGCAGGCCACGCGCAGCCGGCCTTCCTGACGCCGGGCCACGGTCTGGACACGCAGTGCCACGATCGTTGTTTCGCACGGCTTGGGGGCGCGTGACGACAGCGTGTGGTTCCCTGCCTTCGAGGCCGAGCTCGAAGGCAGGGGGCACCGCGTCGTGATCCCCAACCTGCCCGGCACCGACGCGCCGCGGCTCGATCCCTGGCGCGAGACACTCACCGCGGCGGCGGCCGGCCCGGCCCGGGACATCGTGCTCGTCGGTCACAGCATCGGCGCGGTCAATGTCCTGCGCATGCTCGAAGCACACGACCCGGGCACCGGGGTTTTCGCCGGCGTGGTCCTGGTCTCGGCCTCGGTGCACGAGGTCGGCTACGACCTGCTCGCGGAATTCTTCAAGGACGATTTCGACTGGTCGCACATCCGCCGGACGGCCGGGCAGTTCCGCGTTCTGCAAGCGATCGACGACCCCGTCAATGCCCCGGACCCGCTCGAGCACGTCAATGTCCTGGTCCGCGAACTCGGCGCCACCGCCCTGATCCTGCCGACCGGCGGCCACCTGGGCGCCGCCCCCGATGACCACATCCAGCTCCCCGAAGCCGTCCGGCTGGTCGTCGACTGCCTGGACGCCGGTCGATGAACCAGCCCGCCCGCTGGAAGCTGTGGCTGCTCACCGTGTGCGGCATCTATCCGGTAATCACCGTTCTGGCAACGATTCTGGGCCCGGTGCTCGCATCCTGGCCGACGCCGCTGAGGCTCGCCCTGCTCATCCCGATCAGCGTCGCGGCCATGGTGTGGATCGTCATGCCGTTCCTCACCCGCCGCTTCGGCGGCTGGCTCGCCCACTGATCCCGACCCGCGCGAGGTTGCGTCCGGGTCGTGTTGCGTGCGCGCCGGGTGTGGAAGGGTGGGGATATGAACCGATTGGGCAGCGCGACATCGCCTTACTTGCGTCAGCATGCTGGGAATCCGGTGCACTGGCGGGAGTGGGATGCGGAGGCGCTGGCCGAGGCGGCCGAGCGGGATGTGCCGATTCTGCTGTCGATCGGGTACGCGTCGTGCCACTGGTGTCATGTGATGGCGCACGAGTCGTTCGAGGACGAGGCCACCGCGGCGGTCATGAACGAGAACTTCGTGTGTATCAAGGTGGATCGGGAGGAGCGGCCTGATCTGGACGCGGTGTACATGAATGCCACCGTGGCCATGACCGGGCAGGGTGGGTGGCCGATGACCTGCTTCCTGACGCCGGAGGGGGAGCCGTTCTATTGCGGGACGTATTACCCGAAGACGCCGCGGCACGGGATGCCGTCGTTCACCCAGGTGCTGACGGCGGTGAGCGAGACGTGGCGGAACCGGCGCGACGAGGTGAACACGGCGGCGGCGCAGGTGGCCGACGCGCTGCGGCAACAGACCGCGGGGTTGCCGGATGCGGAGATCGCGGTCGGGCCGGAGTTGCTCGAGCATGCGGTCGGCGCGGTGTCGAAGGATGTGGACGGGCAGCACGGCGGGTTCGGGGGCGCGCCCAAGTTCCCGCCGTCGGCCCTGCTGGAAGGACTGCTCCGGCATTACGAGCTGACCGGCAATCCGACCGTGTTGCAGACTGTTTCGTTCACCTGCGAGTCGATGGCGCGCGGCGGCATCTACGACCAGCTGCGGGGCGGGTTCGCACGGTACTCGGTGGATGCGGCGTGGGTGGTGCCGCACTTCGAGAAGATGCTCTACGACAATGCGCAGCTGCTGCGCGTGTACGCGCATCTGGCCCGGCGGGGGTATGACGAGTCGGCCGATGAGCGTGCGACCGATGCCTGGGAACCGCTGGCGCTGCGGGTGACTCGTGAGACCGTGCAATTCCTGCTGACGGACCTCGGTACCGAGCAGGGGGCCTTCGCCTCGGCGCTGGACGCGGACACCCACCTGGAACCGGGCGGGCCCGGGGTTGAGGGAGCCACCTACGTGTGGACGCCCGCCGAGCTCAACGGCGTGCTCGGCGCGCTCGACGGTGCCTGGGCGGCAGAGGTTTTCAATGTCACCACGGCGGGCACCTTCGAGCACGGCACCTCGGTGCTGACCCGGTACACCGATCCGAAACCGGCCGATTACGAGCGGTTCGAGGCGATCCGGGCGAAGCTGTCCGCCGCCCGTGCGCGCCGCCCGCAGCCGGATCGGGACGACAAGGTGGTCACCGCCTGGAACGGCATGGCCATTGTCGCGCTCGCGGAAGCCGGTGCGGCACACGGACATCCGGAGTGGATCGCGGCCGCCGTCCGGTGCGCCCGCTTCCTGCTCGACACCCATATGAGCGGCGGCCGCGTCTGCCGCGCCTCGCTGGGCGGTGTGCCCGGCGCGGCTCCGGGCGTGCTGGAGGATTACGCGTGGCTGGCGCTGGGGTTGCTCGCGCTGCATCAGACCGCCGAGGGCGACTGGCTGGACGCGGCGCAGGATCTGCTGGACGCCGCCATCGCCCACTTCGCCGATCCGGAAACCTCCGGCAGCTGGTTCGACACCGCCGACGACGCCGAGACCCTGCTGACCCGGCCGCGTGACCCGCTGGACGGCGCGACCCCGTCCGGCACCGCGGTTCTCGCGGAGGCGCTGCTCACCGCGGCCGCCCTCACCGATCCGCAGCGGGCCGACCGCTACCGGCAGCTGGCCGATCACACCTTGACCCGGGGTGCGGTGCTGCTGGCTCGCGCGCCCCGCTCGGCCGGCCACTGGCTCGCCGTCGCCGAGGCTGCCCTGCGCGGCCCGATCCAGGTGGCCGTGGCGGACGGCCCGGACGGCGAATCCGGCTGGGCCGCAACGCTGGTGGCGGCCGCCCGCGCCGCCGCACCGGGCGGATCGGTGATCGTGTCCGGCCCCGTCGGCTCCCAGCCGCTGCTGGCCGACCGGCCGCCGGTGCGCGACACCTCCGCCGCCTACATCTGCCGCGGTTCGGTCTGCGACCTCCCGGTCACCACGGTCGAGGATGTGCGCGCCGGCCTGCTGCCCCCGCCCACCGCCTGATCGCCGCTGCCGGCACGGCCGGCGTTCAGGTCGCGCTGTCGACGCGGTGCCCGGCCATGACCGCGGCGGGCACCGCGACCAGCACCGCGATGATGTGGGCGGCGCGAAACAGCCCGAGTATCACCGCATTCGGGGTCCAGTGCGTGAAGAGGTCGCCGAGGTGCTCGGCCGTCAGCGCTGCCCGCAGCGGCTCGACCGCCAACGAGGCCAGGCCGAGCGTGCCCAACCCCACCACGAGAATCCCTCGCGCCCACAGGTTTCCGGCCAGCATGCGGGCCGCCAGCGCGAAGACCGTCAGATAGATCGCCGCCCGGATCAGCAGCCCGAGTGCGAGGCCGGGCAGGTGGGCCCGGGGCTCATCGAGGGCGAGCGCGACGCGTCCCAACGTCTCGCCCACGCCCGCGATCAGCGCGACCACGATCGCTCGATAAGCCAGTACCGCCCGCTGCGGCCGCGCCCACACCGCCGCCGAAGTCCGCTCGAACGCGCCGATTTCATTCATAGCGCTACTGTCCGGCGTCCCGGTTCGCACCGAATCCCCCGCGAGTACGACAAGCGCCCAGTCCTCAGGTACGACACCGCGATTCGATGGGCCGAGCCCGGCCGTGCCGCCGGTGCTTAGTGCTTAATCCGTTGCCGCCCGGAGCGGGCGGTCATACAGTCCCGGAGGTGTTCGGTTCATGTTTCTCACCGGAGAATTGCCAGGTCCCGCCAGGTGCAATGCCGACCCTTGCGCGGGTTGATGATTAGCGATCCACGGCCCGGCCGGCGGACTCCGAAGACGGGGGTGCGGCCGGTCGAGGGCCGGCCTGCGGGGCGCTGCCGTTGCGGTGGGGCGCTGCGGGGGACACCACGTCGGTCCAGCCCGGAGTGGGTTCCTTGCGGCCGCGGAGGTGGAGAGTGTCGTGCAGGATCCACTGCGTGCGCTCGGCGTCGCAGGCGGCGTCTATGACCGCCTGGCTGGCCAGAATGCGGCGCGGCACCAGTTTGGCCTCGGTGGTGAGGCGGGCCGCCTCGTTGACGGCGTCGCCGATGACGGTGAACTCCAGCCGGGTGTCGGTGCCGACATCGCCGGCGAACACCAGCCCGCGCGCGATGCCGATGCCCACATCGAGCTCGCCCAGCGCGGCCACCTCGTCGCGTATGCGGCGGGCGGCCCGCAGCGCCGGGGTGGCATTGTCGTCGAGCGCGATGGGCGCGCCGAAAATGCACAGCGCCGCATCGCCTTCGAACTTGTTGACCAGGCCCTGGTTGTCCTCGGTGGCCGCCACCACGATGGACAGCAGCCGATTCAGCTTGGCCACGAAATCATGCGGGGCGAGCTCGGTGGCCATGGCCACCGACCCGGTCACGTCCACGAACAGCGCGGTCGCCACCCGCATGTCGCCGGTCAGGCTGGGGCTGCCCGACAGCGCCCGCTCGGCCACCTCGGTGCCCACGTGCCGGCCGAAGACGGTCCGCATGCGCTCGCGCTCACTGAGATTGGCGGCCAGCTCGTTCACCGAATGCTCGAGCCGCCCTATCTCGCTGGTGCTGTTGATCGTCACCCGGGCGTCGAGATCGCCGCGGGCGATCCGGTCCAGCGCGTCGCGCAGCGTGTGCATGGGCGTGGCCACCGCCCGGGCCAGCGCCGCCGTCGCCACCGCGCCCGCGGACAGGCCGACGATGGCCATGTAGATCCCGGTCCGGATGCGGTCCTGGGCATCGGTGGACGGGTCGGCCAGCACGGTGATCAGCATGAACAGCGGCACCGCGCCCGCTACCGCGAAGGTGACCAGCACCCGGGCCAGCACGGTATTGCTCCAGTGCGCGGTCTCGTCCAGCACCTCGGCCACCACGGGAATGGTCGGCCGGGTCAGCCGGTCCACGATCAGGAAGGTGAGCGCCGCCGACTCCAGCCCGCCCAGGGTGAACATCGACAGCACCACCGGGAAGCTGCGGTCCTCGGTGGCGTGCGCGAAGACGAACGCGGCCACGAACACACCCGGCAGCCAGATGGCCAGGGCCCGTCCGGTGATCGCGACCGGCAGCCGCAGCAGCCGTTTCGCCTCGACCTCGGTCGGTGGCCGGTGCTGGTCCAGCCAGCTGAAATAGTGGTGCCGATCCCGCACCGCGAGCATGATGCCGACCAGCGCGCCGATGGCCGGATAGATCGATACCTGAATGAAGGTGGCCATCCAGTCCGGTCCGAGCCGGCTCAGGAAGCCACTCAGGAAGAGTTCGGTGGTGATCACCGCGAGGCCACCGAGATTGCACGCCATGACGACAGCAGACAGACCCCCCGGCGCCCGCAGCGCCCACAGGATGAGTCTGCTGGTCACGTCGCAGACTTTAGAGAACGTTCGCCTCGGATTGCACGTTTGTGAGTAATTGCTCGGATCAGCGCAACAGTACGAACCAGATGGCAACGTAGTGGCACAGCCACGCGACCACCGTTGCCGCGTGGAAGAACTCGTGATGCCCGAAGACCTCCGGCCACGGGTCCGGCCAGCGCGACGCGTACAGGATCCCGCCCACGCTGTAGGCGATACCGCCCGCGAGCAGCAAGATCACCGGCGTCCAGCCGACATGCGCGATGAGCGTCCCGGCCACCGGCACGATGGCCCACCCCAGCAGCAGGTACAGCGGCACCCCTACCCAGCGAGGGGCGGTGGGCCACAGCATCTTCAGCGCTACCCCCGCCAGCGCCCCCGCCCAGACGATGGCCAGCAGGATGGTCCCGGCGCTGCCCCGCACCCCGAGCAGGGCGAACGGCGTGTAACTGCCCGCGATGAACAGGAAGATCATGGAATGGTCCGCCCGCTTCATCCACATGCGGGCCCGCGCGGTCTTCCAGTTCACCCGGTGATAGGTCGCGCTGATCCCGAAAACCCCGCACACCGTGATCCCGTAGACCAGCGTCGACCAGGCGGCCTGCGCCGACACGGTGGTCGCCACCGACACCAGCACGATCACCGCGATGGCGGCGACGCCCACGGCCCAGGCGTGAATCCATCCGCGCATGCGGGGCTTGATGAGTTCCAGCTCCTCGCGGACGGTTTCGATGATCCCCACCGCCGGATCGACCGGCTGTACTGCCTCGGTCATCAGTTTCCTCCTCGGTAACCTACGGTAGCGTAGGTTGGCGGTGGGCCACCTCTCATAGTGGCTGTCGTCACGACGGGCCCCGGGTGTTTCGCTGGTCTGTCCCGGTCGCTCCGCCATTCGTTCCGGGGGCGTAGGGTTGCGGCCGTGAAGATTGCGAGTCAGGTGCGTGGACTCCCATATCGCATATACGAGTCACGGCTGTCCAGGCAGCTGGCTGGCAAACAACATCCCCGGCACGTCGCCGTGATGTGCGATGGCAACCGGCGGTGGGCGCGGGAGAACGGGTTCAGCGATATCAGCCATGGCCATCGAGTCGGTGCGCTGAAGATCGCCGAACTCGTGGGCTGGTGTGGCGAGGCGGGCATCGAGATGGTGACCCTCTACCTGCTCTCCACCGAGAATCTGCGCCGCGACTCCGACGAGCTCGAGACCCTCTTCGAGGTCATCACCGACGTCGTCGACGAACTCTCTGCGCCGGAACAGAATTGGAGCGTCCGCATCGTGGGCGCCCTCGATCAGCTGCCCGCCGAGTTCGCCCGGCGCCTGAGCGAGGCGGCCAAGAGCACCGAGGGCCGCACCGGCGTGCACGTCAATGTCGCCATCGGTTACGGCGGCCGTCAGGAGATCGCCGACGCGGTGCGCTCGCTGGTCCGCCAGGAGATGGACGCGGGCGAGACCGGCGAGGATCTGGTCCAGTCCATCACCGTCGACGCCATCGGCCAGCATCTCTACACCTCGGGCCAGCCCGACCCCGATCTCGTCATCCGCACCTCCGGTGAGCAGCGGCTGTCGGGATTCCTGTTGTGGCAGAGCGCGTATTCGGAGATCTGGTTCACCGAGGCGTACTGGCCGGAATTCCGGCGCGTGGATTTCCTGCGCGCCCTGCGCGATTACGCGGCGCGGCACCGCCGCTTCGGGGTCTAGAACACGGCGAATCAACGGTTCCATTGCAGTGCAATGGCTTCCGTGTTCGCGGGACGGTCGCTGCCGTACCGTCGGGGAGTATGAGCGAGCTGCGTGAAGGGCTGAGTGGCCCGGCCGAGAGCCAGGTCGTGGCGGTGCCGTACATCAGCTACGAGGACTTCGGCCGCCGATTCCTGGAATACGCCGCCTCCACCGAGCGGATAGCCGGGGCGTTCGAGAAGCTCACGGGGGAGGCGTTCGAATTCGGGCCGATCGGGGCGGGCCCCGGCAAGCTCGCGAAACTCTCGGCCGCCGTGCGGCTCGGGCGGCCACGGCTGAATCGCGAAGTGGACGACCTGATTTCGTTCGACCTGGTGATCCCGCTCAAGGTCGACCTGCTCATCGACCTGGCGGTGGACCGGTATCCGTTCCGGGTGGACGGCACCATTCACCTGCACCTGACCGTCCGCACCGCGGAGCCGCTGCGGGTGCTCATCGAAATCGACGAGCCGCAGCCCAGCAATGTCCGCATCAATGTCGCCAGCGCGACCCGCCGCGGCGAATTGCTACGCATTCTCGCCAGCGTCGACCACGAGATCCGCCGCTTCGTCGCGCGCTATATCGCCACAGAGATCCGCAAACCACACATCCAGGCGGCCACAAATATCGACGTCGGCGCGCGACTGGATGCCGCCTGGAAGCTATGAACCAACGCGACGACTGATTTCGTGAGGCGAGGGTAACTCGCCGGGTACGTCCAAAATAGGTTCGGCTCCCAACGCAGGCACGGATACGCAACTGCCGACGGCACTCAGCCGTCCGCTGAAGTCTCGGGGAGGCGGGAGCGCTCAGAGTTTCCGGAGTCGCAGCCGGTTGATGGAGTGGTCGGAGTCCTTGCGCAGCACCAGCGTCGCGCGCGGGCGCGTCGGCAGGATGTTCTCCACCAGATTCGGGCGGTTGGTGTTGTGCCAGATTTCCTTGGCCTGGTTGGTGGCTTCCTGGTCGTTGAAGTTCGCGTAGTGGTGGAAGTGCGAATTCGGATCCTGGAAGGCGGTCTTGCGCAGCGACAGGAAGCGCTGCACGTACCAGTTCTCGATGTCCTCGATGCGGGCGTCGACATAGACCGAGAAGTCGAACAGGTCCGACACCATCAGCCGCGGCCCGGTCTGCAGCACGTTCAGCCCCTCGACGATGAGAATGTCGGGCTGGCGCACGCAGTGGTATTCGCCGGGCACGATGTCGTAGGCGATGTGGGAGTAGACGGGCGCGCACACTTCGTGCGCACCGGATTTCACCTCGGTGACGAAGCGCAGCAGCTTGCGCCGGTCGTAGGACTCCGGGAAGCCCTTGCGGTGCATGATGCCGCGCCGGGTGAGTTCGGCTGTCGGGTACAGGAATCCGTCGGTGGTGACCAGATCCACCCGCGGATGGTGGTCCCAGCGCGCCAGCAGCGCCTGCAGCACACGCGCGGTGGTGGACTTGCCGACGGCCACCGAGCCCGCCACGCCGATGACGAACGGCACCTGGCGGTCCGGGTGGGTCTCGCCGAGGAAGGTGGCGGTGGCGGCGAACAGGCGCTGCCGGGCCGCGACCTGGAGGTGGATGAGACGGGCCAGGGGGAGGTAGACCTCGGCCACCTCCTCGAGGTCGATCTGCTCACCCAGGCCGCGCAGGCCGATCAGTTCTTCCTCGGTGAGGACCAGGGGAGTCGACTTGCGCAGGGTGCGCCACTGCTTACGGTCGAATTCCACGTAGGGGCTGGGCTCGCTCATCCGCGCCATTATTCGTGTCCCCGCAGTCGAGACCCGCGCCCCCGCACTCGGGACTCGTGTCCCCGCATTCGGGCCGGCCGACAACAACAGCTCTCGGGAAGCCGCATCGTCGCCGTGCCCGGCGATCCGGCCAACACTCCACGCATAGCCGAATTGTGCTCGGCTCCAACATTCGGGTGAACACCAGGTGTTGCTACTGGCGGGTAACCAGAGTGAGATGGACTACATCTCAGTGGCCGGGCATGTCCGGTGAGGTTGTGCGACAGCCTGATCCGCCCCGCCCGCAGCGATCGGATCGCATAGGGTCGGACTATGGCAGCGCATCCACTGGTCACTGAATATCTGCGGCTGGGTCTGGCATTCGACCGGCTCGAAGAGGGTTTCGTGGACGCCTATACCGGCGATCCCGGCCTGCGCCGCGAGGTGGAGAACGCGCCCGCGCCGGAGCCGCGTGATATCGCCCACGGGGCAGCCGCACTGCGCAAGGAACTGCCCGAGGCGGGCCTGCCCGCGGAGCGCGTCGAATTCCTGGATGCGCACCTGCGGGCGATGGAATGCTCGGGCCGCAAATTCGCCGGCGAGGACATCAACTTCATCGACGAGGTCCGCGCCTACTTCGACGTGGACATCACCCCCGGCGATACCGAGAACTACCGCGAGGCGCACCGGCAGCTGGACGAGGTGCTGCCCGGTGACGGCGAGCTGCTCGACCGCATTACCGTGCATCGCCGCCAGGACGAGATTCCGCCCGAACGCCTGAAGGAATGTGTGGCCGCGTTCTCCGGCGCGCTGCGGGAACTCGTGCGCGACCGCTATCCGCTGCCGGACAACGAGCACGTGGAATACGAAGTGGTGGGCGACAAGCCGTGGTCGGGCTTCAACTATTACCTGGGCAACTACCAATCCCGGGTGGCCATCAATTCCGATCTCAAGCAGCACATGTCACAGCTGCCGCAGCTGATCGCGCACGAGGCCTACCCGGGTCATCACACCGAGCACTGCCGGAAAGAGGCCGGGCTGGTGGGCGCGGGGCAGGCCGAGCAGACGCTGTTCCTGGTGAACACCCCGCAGTGCCTGATGGCGGAGGGGCTGGCCGATCTGGCCCTGAAGTCGATCGTCGGCCCGGGCTGGGGCCGCTGGGCGCAGGAGATCTACGCGGACCTGGGGCTGCGCTTCGATGGCGAACGCGCCGAAAGGATTTCGAACGCGTCCGCGAATCTGCTGAGTGTGCGCCAGGATGCCGCGCTGCTGCTGCACGATCGCCGGCGGGATGCCGGCGAGGTGTCGGAATTTCTGCAGCGCTGGAGTCTGGTCACCCCGGAGCGGGCCGCGCAATCGCTGCGATTCCTGTCATCGCCGCTGTGGCGGGCCTATATCTCCACATATGTGGAGGGATATCGATTGCTGGGAGGGTGGCTGGACCGGGCAGCCGATCCGGAAGACCGGTCCGAGCGTTTTCGCCGTCTCTTGGACGAACCCCTCACACCCGGCGCGATCCGCCGGCTGTGAGGGGTACTCCCCGACGTCCTGATTGGTGCTTACGCGCCCCAGCTGGTACAGGACGCGCCGCCGCTGGACATGGTGCACATGGTCCGGAGCAGGGTGAAGATCAGAGTCTGGATGGTGGTGGCGTCAGCGCTCATGAAAGATTCCTCGAAAGTTCGGATGGGCCAATGTCACTGGCGTAACTTGTGCCAGCGCGGCGATACATTACCGAGATTTGTTGCCCCGCCATAGCCT
The DNA here is from genome assembly GCF_042754245.1 of Nocardia sp. NPDC059228. Taxonomy (NCBI): domain Bacteria; kingdom Bacillati; phylum Actinomycetota; class Actinomycetes; order Mycobacteriales; family Nocardiaceae; genus Nocardia; species Nocardia sp. NPDC059228. Next base: position 71,356 of record NZ_JBHZAL010000022.1, read on the forward strand.
GATTTCGGAGTGATGTCCACCGCTCCGGGGCGGATTCGGTCGTCTCCCCTGCGCCGACGATTCCTCTGCCCCCAATTACCGGGGCACGATTCGTCCGCGCGTGGCGACCGCCGGATGGTCGCTGCCGGTCGCGGGATAGGATGACCGGACCGCGACTGGCGCACTCGAGGTGGAAGCAACCACCGGGAAGCACCGAAGTCCGGCACCGCGCGCCTGGGTGCCTGGCGACCCCCGAACCGTATTCGGGGTACCCGGACAACGGAGGTGCGCGATGAACGAGACAGAGAACCCCCGGATCGGCTCCGCGGCAGCGGCCAATAGACTCGGCAGCGTGACCCAGACGAGCGCCTCTGTCAACAGCCAGTCCCTCGCCGAACTCGATCCCGAGGTCGCGTCCGCGATGGGCGGCGAACTCGCTCGCCAGCGCGACACCCTCGAGATGATCGCCTCGGAGAACTTCGTGCCGCGCGCGGTGCTGCAGGCGCAGGGCAGCGTGCTCACCAACAAGTACGCCGAGGGCTACCCGGGTCGCCGCTACTACGGCGGCTGCGAGAACGTCGACATCGTCGAGGATCTGGCCCGCGCCCGCGTCAAGGAGCTGTTCGGCGCGGAATTCGCCAATGTCCAGCCGCATTCGGGCGCGCAGGCCAATGCCGCGGTGCTGATGGCGCTGATGAACCCGGGCGAGAAGCTGCTGGGCCTGGATCTGGCGCACGGCGGTCACCTCACCCACGGCATGCGCCTGAACTTCTCCGGCAAGCTGTACGAGGTGCACGCCTACGGCGTCGCCAAGGAAGACCACCGCGTCGACATGGACGAGGTGCGCAAGATCGCCCGCGACACCCGCCCGAAGGTGATCGTGGCCGGCTGGTCGGCGTACCCCCGGCACCTGGACTTTGCCGCCTTCCGCGAGATCGCGGACGAGGTCGGCGCCTACCTCTGGGTCGACATGGCGCACTTCGCCGGTCTGGTCGCGGCCGGGCTGCATCCGTCGCCGGTGCCGCACGCGGACGTGGTGTCCTCGACCGTGCACAAGACCCTGGGCGGCCCCCGCTCCGGCCTGATCCTGGCCAAGCAGGAATTCGCCAAGAAGCTGAACTCCGCGGTCTTCCCGGGTCAGCAGGGCGGCCCGCTCATGCACGCCATCGCCGCCAAGGCCGTGGCCTTCAAGATCGCCGGCAGCGCGGAGTTCAAGGAGCGCCAGGAGCGCACCATCTCCGGCGCCAAGATCCTCGCCGAGCGCCTGACCGCGCCCGACGCCAAGGCCAAGGGCATCACCGTGCTCACCGGCGGCACCGACGTGCACCTGGTGCTGGTGGACCTGCGCAACTCGCAGCTGGACGGCCAGCAGGGCGAGGATCTGCTGCACGAAATCGGAATCACCGTGAACCGCAACGCCGTTCCGTTCGACCCGCGCCCGCCGATGGTCACCTCCGGCCTGCGCATCGGCACCCCGGCGCTGGCCACCCGCGGCTTCGGCGACGAGCAGTTCACCGAGGTCGCCGACATCATCGCCGCCGCCCTCACCGGCTCCGCCGACCTGGACTCGCTGCGTCAGCGCGTTTCCACGCTGGCGCAGGACTTCCCGCTGTACGACGGCCTGGAGGACTGGCGCCTGCTGGGCTGACGCCCGCCGGACAACCGAGAGCCCGCCGCGATTCCCTGATCGCGGCGGGCTCTCCGCGTCGCGGTGCGACTCCATGCCGCGATGAGATTCATTGCCTGCCAAGGATTCCCGGCTAGAACGACCAGAACTTGCGCGGCCCGCCCGTGAGGCTCGGTGCGTCCGCGGTCACGGTGGCGATCAGCTGCTTGGGATGCGGGTTCACCCAGTTCCGTTCGGAGTCGCCGTCGCGCAGGACGACCGTGGGGACGGTCTCGTTGCCGTCGGCCACCGAGCGGACGAAGGCGGCCGCCTCCGGGTCCTGCCAGATGTCGACCTCGCGGTGGACGATGCCGTGGCGATTGAGCACTCGGCGCATGCGGGAGCAGTAGGGGCAGCCCGGGCGGCGGTAGACGACCAGTTCCGGGGTGGCGTCGGTGGTCATGATCGGAGTCTAGGTCCGCGCGGCCGCCGCCACCATGCCGGCGGGGCGAGGGCGACGCCGGGGCCGGGAGTCGGTGCCGCGGTATCGGGGATTGCCAAGCAGCGCAGGTGATTCGGCTTGTAGCCCGTCGTTGCGTGCCGTGCCGACGGGATGGCACGGCACGCACGACGGCTCCTGATTCAGGCGTGCTTGCTCAGGTAGTCCAGGTACATCGGGCGCAGCGCCTCGCCCACCCTGCCCTCGCCGGCATGGAAGTAGTCGTCGAGCAGGGCGACGGTGTTCCAGATGTCGACCTCGCCCTCGCCCTGATTGCCGGCCGCGACCTCGGCGCCGGGAATCGCCTTGAGCAGTTGCCACAGGAACTTGATGTCGCCGCGCCGGGCTGCCAGCTTCACGGCACGGTCGTGCAATTCCTTGGTGGGCAGCGTTGCCAGATCCGCAGTTTCGGCCATGACCTCGACTGTAATGGAGGACATGACACAGCAACCCAGGTACCGGGTCAAGCGCGTCTACGACGATCCCGATGCGGCCGACGGCCGCCGGGTACTGGTGGACCGGCTCTGGCCGCGCGGCATCAGCAAACAGCAAGCGGCCATAGACGAATGGGCCAAGGACGTGACGCCGTCGAACGAGCTGCGGAGGTGGTATCACGCCGCGCCGGAGACACGCCGTGCCGAGTTCGAGCGCAGGTATCGAATCGAGCTCACCGCGGACGCGGCGCAGGAGGGGCTGGCGCGCCTGCGGTCGGAGGCCGCAACCGCCCCGTTGACGCTGGTCACGGCCACCAAAGAGCCGGAGCACAGCCATGTTCCCGTGCTGCTGAGTGAATTGGGCGAAACACACAGAGCGGACTCGCGTTAACGCGATCTTCACCAATGCGCCCCGCAGTCCGGAAGCCGGATCGCGATTTCGGCGGTAGCGTCGGGAGTGCGAGCCGCGTAGGTGTGGCTCGTACGGGAGGTCCTGATCGTGACTGAGCAACTCAGTGCGAGGGGGCCGGCACCCGGCCCTCGGGTCGTACGACCCCAAGGCTGACCGGCCCAGCGAGAACGCTCGCGCGGTGTCGCGCGAGTGGCAAAGGAGCCCACCGTGACTGATGCACGCTCCGTCAACGCTCCCAGCAGGGACGCCGGCTCCGACCAGAGCCGGCTGACCACGACACGGGGAGTTCGCGCCTCGCAGTCGGCCGATTCCGGACCGGCGAAAACTTTCGTAGTCGACACGTCGGTGTTGCTGTCCGACCCCTGGGCACTGACCCGCTTCGGCGAGCACCATGTGGTGCTGCCGCTGGTGGTGATCAGTGAGCTCGAGGCCAAACGCCATCACCACGAACTCGGCTGGTTCGCTCGCGAGGCACTGCGCATGCTGGACGACATGCGTCTGGCACACGGTCGGCTCGATCAGCGGGTGTCGGTCGGCACCCAGGGCGGGACACTCCAGGTGGAGTTGAACCACACCGACCCAACCGTATTGCCCGTCGGATTCCGCACGGACACCAACGATTCCCGCATCCTGGCCTGCGCGCTCAACCTGGCCGCCGAGGGACAGCGAGTCGTGCTGGTGTCCAAGGACATTCCGCTGCGCGTCAAGGCCGGCGCGGTCGGCCTGCGGGCCGACGAGTACCACGCGCAGGACGTCGTCACCTCCGGCTGGACCGGCATGGTGGAACTGGAGGTCGCCACCGGCACCGTCGACAAGCTCTACTCCGACAGCGTCATCGACCTCGACGAGGCTCGGGACATGCCCTGCCACACCGGAATTCGGATGCTCAGCCCGCGCGGCAGCGCGCTGGCGCGGGTGACGCCGGACAAGCGGGTGCAGCTGGTGCGGGGTGATCGGGAGGCCTTCGGGCTGCACGGGCGCTCGGCCGAACAGCGCATCGCGCTGGATCTGCTGCTCGACGAGAGCGTCGGCATCGTCTCGCTCGGCGGCCGGGCCGGCACCGGCAAATCCGCGCTGGCGCTGACCGCTGGGCTCGAAGCGGTGCTGGAGCGCCGCTCGCATCGGAAGGTGGTGGTGTTCCGGCCGCTCTACGCGGTGGGTGGACAGGAGCTCGGCTATCTGCCGGGCTCCGAGAGCGAGAAGATGGGGCCGTGGGCGCAGGCCGTCTTCGACACCCTCGACGGGCTGGCCAGCCCGGAGGTGATGGAGGAGGTGCAGGCGCGCGGCATGCTGGAGGTGCTGCCGCTCACCCACATTCGCGGGCGCTCGCTGCACGACTCCTTCGTGATCGTGGACGAGGCGCAGTCGCTGGAACGCAATGTGCTGCTCACGGTGCTGAGCCGGTTGGGCAGCGGGTCGCGGGTGGTGCTCACCCACGACGTCGCACAGCGCGACAACCTGCGCGTGGGCCGGCACGACGGCGTGGCCGCCGTGATCGAAAAGCTCAAGGGGCACCCGTTGTTCGCGCACGTCACCCTGACCCGTAGTGAGCGGTCGCCGATCGCGGCGCTGGTCACCGAGATGCTGGAGGAGTTCGGGCCCAATTCCTGACGCCCGGTAGTTAGGACCTGCCCGGTCGGGGAGCGACGCGCCCCCGGCCGGGCAATTTTTTGGCAAGTGGTTGAACTCACATGTGGTGAGGTACCTTTCGCTGTAATTCCAGCTCGGATACTCCTTCGGTGAATGCTGTCCGATTCGCCGGATCGTAACCGAGTTGTCGGCCAGGATTCGCGGGAGGATGGAAAATGCACCACTTCGCACGACGTACGGCTGGCGCCATCGCGGTGCTTGCGGTCGTCACCGCGCTCGGCGCGGGCTGCAGCAAGGACGACGACAAGAACTCCGCGTCGACCTCGACCACCACCGCCGCCGCGCCGGCCGGCGACGACACCCACGCCGCCGAAACCAAGATGGCCACCCGCGACGGCGCCGAGATCGCCGTCGCCGGCGGCATTCTCGACAAGTACAACCAGATGGGCGGCGCCGCCGGTGCTCTCGGCATGCCGACCGGCCCCGCCATGGACGGGCCCGACGGCGGCATGGTGCAGGAATTCGACGGCGGTGGAATCTACTTCAGCTCGGCCCACGGCACCCACGTGGTGTGGGGCGAGATCCGCAAGGCCTGGGACGACCAGGGCGGCGCCGGCGGCACGCTCGGCTACCCGACCAGCGACGAATACGACATCACCGGCGGCAAGCAGAGCGATTTCAGCGGCGGCTCCATCACCTGGGTGGACAACGAGACCACGGTCACCGAGAAGTAGCCCGGCCGGTCCGGGCCGCCCGGTGACGGCATCCCGGACCTGGCTGCGGCCATAGCCGATTCGAATACCGCGCGAAGGCCCCCATGTTTGCCCCGATGCCGCTAGGTTGTTCGCGTGCAGAACGTTTTGTCCGATCGGGAACTGCTGGAATCACTCGCGGCCGAGGTGGAGACCAACCTCGCGCGGCACATCGCCGCCGCCCCCGAGTGGCAGCCCCACGACTACGTGCCGTGGGACGACGGCCGCAATTTCCAGTTCCTCGGCGGAACCGATTGGGATCCGGCGCAATCCGGCCTCAGCGAGGTCGCCAAGACCGCGCTCACGGTGAGCGTGCTGATCGCCGACAACCTGCCCGCCTACCACCGCGAGGTCGGCAAGTACCTGCGCAGCGGACCGTGGTGGCGCTGGGTCGGCCGCTGGACCGCGGAGGAGAACCGGCACGAGATCCTCATCCGCAACTACCTGATGGTCACCCGCGCCGTCGACCCGGTCGCGCTGGAGCGGATGCGCATGGCGCACATGACCACCGGCTTCCGCCGCCCCGCCATGCACCTGCCCGACGTGCTCGCCGCCTGGGCCCTGGAAGAGACCGCGGCCGCCGTCCGGCACCGCGCCACCGCGCGCCTGGCCGAGAATGTCATGGTCGCGACCATCGCCGACCGGCTGGCCGCCGACGACGAACTGCAGGCCGTCTTCTTCGCCAACCTGGTCGGCGCGGCCCTCGACCTGGCCCCCGACCAGACCGTGCGCGCCATCGCCGACCGCATCGCCGACTTCCACGCCCCGGTGGTGCAGCTCGCCGACGGCCGCACCAGCGACGAGGTCCTCGCCGAGGCCGGCGTCTACGACCGCGCGAACGAAGCCGAACTGGTCTTCGCGCCCCTGCTCGACCAGTGGAAAGTCTTCAGCCGCACCGACTTCGATGAGGAAGGCGAGAAGGCACGCGCCGAACTGGCCCACCTGCGCCCCTGAGCGTGCCCCTGCCCCGCAGAACCTGATCCCGTGCCCTGTGCGCGGTTCGATGCCGACGCCCGCCGCGAAAACGTGGCGGGCGTCGTGCTTTCCGCCGGGAGAGCCGGCTCAGCGGGGAAGGAGTGCGCGCACGACGCCGGTGACCGTGCCGCGCAGGAAATTCTCCCAGCTGAAGTGGTCGTGCCACAGCGTGATGCGGCCGTCACGGAACTCGAAGGTGCCGCAGACCCAGAACGAGATCTCGACCGGGCCCATGCGCAGATAGTCGGTGCGTTCGGTGAGCACCGTGCCGTCCTCGGTGGCGGCGATGTGATGCATATCGGCGCGGAAGCCGTAGCGGGGACTGTTGAGCAGATTCAGCACCCAGCGCACGCGGTCCACGCCGCGGATGTCGGGGAGCGAGGTGTTCTTCCAGACGATGCCGGGATCGACCAGCTCCAGGGCTTCGCCGACGATCTTCATTTCCATTGCCGCGAAGAACTCGCGCACCGTGGTGACCGGATCCTGCTTCAGCTCGGGTAGCTCTGACATGAGCCGAGCGTAGGCCGAAACCGGGCAGTCGCACAGATATCCGCGGCAACTACCGCCGTGTCCGTTCGGGGCGGCGACGCCGGGTCTCGATGAGCACGGCCAAGCCGTCCAGGATGCGGTCGATGCCGAAGACGAGGGCATTGTCGCGCCCGGTCTCGGCGGCGGTTCCGGACATGGTCTCGGCGAAGGCGGCCGCGGCGTGCGGAAAGCGCTCTGCCTGCGCCGACAGCACCGCGCCCAGCTCCCGGGCCAGTCCGCCCTCCAGATCCTCACCCGCCGTCGCGGTCTGCTGGGCGATGCCGCGGGCGTGACCCAGCAGCAGCACGACGGTGTCGAAACACTCGGCCGCGGTCAGGCCGGTGCCGTCCAGCGCGCCGACGGCCGAATCGAGCCAGGCCAGCTCATTGGGGCCCATCGGGCGGACGCCGGTGGACGCGTCGTTCCCCCAGGGATGTGCGACGGCGCGGGTGAAGAAGGTCTCGGTCCACGGGCGTAGATAGGTGCGCCAGGGTTCCGGATCGGAATCCGAAGGGGCGGTGGTGTTTTCCGGCGGCACGCCGATGGCGGTGTCCAGCATGAGCGCGATGAGCTCGGTCTTGCCGGGGAGGTAGCGGTACAGCGCCATCTTGGCGCAGCCGAGGCGTTCGGCCAGCCGCGCCATGGACAGGTTGGCCAGTCCTTCGGCGTCGGCGAGGTCGATGGCCTCGGCGACGATGCGCTCCAGCGTGAGGGACGGCTTGGGCCCGCGCCGAGGGCGGTCGGGAGAGCCCCAGAGCAGTTCGAGGGTGGTCGGTGCCGGCATGGTCGCCATCCTTCCGGATTCCGGGCTTGACGTGAAACTGCGTCCATCGTACGCTATCGCCATCAACAGCGTCCGACGGACGCAGTTACCGAAGGAGTCACCGCCATGCGCACCACCACCGTCCTCATCTCCGGAGCCAGCGTCGCCGGTCCCGCCCTCGCCTACTGGCTGCACCGCTACGGCTTCCAGGTGACCGTGGTCGAGAAGGCGCCCGCCCTGCGCGCCGGTGGCCAGGCCATCGACTTCACCGGCGAGACCCACATGACCGTGCTCGAGCGCATGGGCGTGCTCGACGACATCGAGCGGCGGCAGACCGGTAAGACCGACTGGGTGCTGGTCGACGAGAGCGGCGTCGAGCAGGCCGTGATGGCCGGGGAGTTCCTCGGCGGCGATATCGAGATCCTGCGCGGCGACCTCGCCCGGATCCTCTACAGCCGGACCGCGGGAGAGTGCGAATACCTCTTCGGTGACACCGTCACCGCGCTGCGGGAGACCGGTGACGGGGTATACGTCGAATTCGAGAACGCGCCCGCGCGGGTCTTCGATCTGGTCTTCGGGTGCGACGGCATCCATTCACGGGTGCGGAAGCTGGTCTTCGGCCCGGAGGCGGACTTCGTCACGCACGACGGCTACTACTACGCCATCGCGGGCGCCTCGGTCTGGGAGGACATGCCGGAAGGGAATCGGCCTCGCGCCAGGTCTCTCGGCTGCAATACCCCCGGCCGGCTCGCCATGACTGGCGGTAACAAGGCCGCGCAGATGTACCTGTTCGCCTCGCCCGAAATCGATTACTCGCGTGACGATTTCGATCAGCAGCGCCGTATCGTCGCCGAGCGTTTCGCCGGAATGGGCTGGGAGGTGCCGCGCATGCTGGCCGAACTTCCGCGCTTGGACGGTTTCTACCTGGACGCCATCGCCAAGGTGTCGATGAAGCACTTCACGTCGGGGCGGGTGGCGCTGGTCGGCGATTCCGCGCACGGCCACACGCTGAACGGATTCGGCACCGGTTCGGCGATTGTCGGGGCCTATGTGCTGGCCGGTGAATTGGCCACGGCCGACGGCGATCACACCGTGGCATTCGCCCGCTACGAGGAAATCATGCAGCGCCTGCTGCGCAAGACCGACGATGCCAACCCCGGCCGATTCCTGGCGCCCCGGACCGCACGCGGTCTGCGCCTTCGTAATTGGTTCGTGCGTTCGCGTGGCTTCAAGATGATGGCGAAGTACGCCGAGAACGCCAAGAACGACATCGATCTGAAGAACTACCCGGACATGGTCGGCGCCGCTTGAACACCTGGCGCGGGTGTGGCAGCCACCGCCGCCACACCCGCCGAGCCGGATGCCGAACGTGACGCCCTATTCGTTCTTTCCATCCACCTGCGCCATGGAGAGCACATCCAGCCGGCGATCCAGCTCCTCGAGCGAGAGCTTGTCGCCGATCAGACCGCGATCGATCACCGTCTGCCGGATCGTCTTGTGCTCCTTCAACGCCTGCTTGGCGACCGCCGCCGCCTCCTCGTAACCGATGGCGGAATTCAACGGGGTCACGATCGACGGCGAGGATTCCGCCAGCCGCCGCAGCCGGTCCACATCGGCGACCAGGCCGCGGACGCACTTGTCGGCGAACAGGCGGGAGACATTGGCCAGCAGGCGAATCGACTCCAGCACATTGCGGGCCATCATCGGAATGTAGACGTTCAGTTCGAACGCGCCGTTGCCGCCGCCCCAGGCGATCGCGGCATCATTGCCGATGACCTGCGCGGCCACCTGCGTAACCGCCTCCGGCAGTACCGGATTCACCTTGCCCGGCATGATCGAGGAACCCGGCTGCAGGTCCGGCAGCTGCAGCTCGGCGAGACCGGTGAGCGGGCCCGACCCCATCCAGCGAATATCGTTGGCGATCTTGGTCAGGCTGATCGCGACCGTGCGCAGCGCACCGGACAACTCCACCAGGCTGTCGCGGGCGGCCTGCGCCTCGAAGTGATCGCGGGCCTCCGACAGGTGATCCAGATCGGTCACCCGGGTCAGCTCCGCAACGACTTTCGCGCCGAAACCGGCCGGCGCGTTCAATCCGGTGCCGACCGCGGTGCCGCCGATGGCCAGCTCGCCCACCCGGGGCAGGGTGGCCAGCAGGCGCTCGATGCCCGCGCTCACCTGCCGGGTGTAGCCGCCGAATTCCTGGCCCAGGGTGACCGGAACCGCGTCCATCAGATGGGTGCGGCCGGACTTGACCACGTACTTCCACTCCTGGGACTTGTCCAGCAGCGCCAGCCGCAGATGATCCAGGGCCGGGACCAGATCCTTGACCACCGCCTCGGTGGCCGCGAGATGCGTTGCGGTGGGGAAGGTGTCATTGGACGACTGCGACATGTTCACGTCGTCGTTGGGGTGCACGGTGACGCCGTCACGGGCGGCGATGCTCGCGATCACCTCGTTGGCGTTCATGTTCGAGCTGGTGCCCGATCCGGTCTGGAAGACATCGATCGGGAACTGGTCGTCATGGCGGCCGCCGGCGATCTCCTCCGCCGCCGCGATGATGGCGTCGGCCTTGGCCTTGTCCAGCAGACCCAGATCGCGATTCACGGCCGCGCAGGCCGCCTTCAGCAGGCCGAGTGCGCGAATCTGCGCGCGCTCCAGGCCGCGTCCGCTGATCGGGAAGTTCTCCACCGCCCGCTGGGTCTGCGCCCGCCACAGCGCGTCGACGGGAACGCGGACCTCGCCCATGGTGTCGTGTTCGATGCGGTACTGCGTCTCCTCGCTCATGAACCGACCCTATGCCCGCCGCGCACCCCGTGGGAGTGCCACGCCTGAGGGAATCCGCACAGCGCCCGCAGGAATAGGACATAGCCGGCCCCGGACACAGCGCCGCCCCGGTGGACGGATCCACCGGGGCGGCAAGCTGTTTCGCTCGGATCAGGGGAGCGGCGGGGTGGCGTGCTCGTCGCCGACGAAGTCCACCGACGCGTACTCGCGCAGCTTGGTCAGCCGGTGGTAGGCGTCGACCATGCGGATGGTGCCGGACTTGGCGCGCATGACGATGGACTGGGTGTACGCGCCGCCGCCGTAGTAGCGGACGCCCTTGAGCAGGTCGCCGTCGGTGACGCCGGTGGCGCTGAAGAAGACGTCCTCACCGGAGACCAGATCCGTGGTGTTCAGGATGCGGTCCAGGTCGTGGCCGGCGTCGATGGCCTTCTGCCGCTCGGCGTCGTCCTTGGGCGCCAGCTTGGCCTGCAGCGCGCCGCCCAGGCAGCGCATGGCGGCCGCGGCGATGATGCCCTCGGGGGTGCCGCCGATGCCGATCAGCATGTCGACGCCGGACTCCGGACGGGCACAGGCGATGGCGCCGGCCACGTCACCGTCGGAGATGAGGCGGATGCGGGCGCCCGCGTCGCGCACGGCCTTCATGTGCTCGGCGTGGCGGGGGCGGTCCAGGATGCACACGGTCAGGTCGGAGACCGAGGAGTTCTTGGCCTTGGCGACCCGGCGTAGGTTCTCCGCGATCGGGGCCGAGAGGTCGATGACATCGGCGGCGTCGGGGCCGACGGCGATCTTCTCCATGTAGAACACGGCCGAGGGATCGAACATGGCGCCGCGCTCGGCGACCGCCAGCACGGAGATCGCGCCCGGGGAACCCTTCGACATCAGGGTGGTGCCGTCGATCGGGTCGACCGCGAAATCCAGTTCCGCGCCGGTGCCGTCGCCGACCAGCTCGCCGTTGTACAGCATGGGCGCTTCGTCCTTCTCGCCCTCACCGATCACGACGATGCCGCGCATGGAGACCGTCGCCACCAGCTGCCGCATGGCGTCCACGGCCGCGCCGTCGCCGCCCTCCTTGTCACCACGGCCGACCCAGCGGCCCGCGGCCATGGCGCCGGCCTCGGTGACCCGGACCAACTCGAGCGCTAGGTTGCGGTCCGGTGCCTCGCGGCGGCTGGATGCGGTCATGACGAGAGCCTCCTTGGTTGTCTAAAGCTGCGTAAATTGTCGCATTGCGGTTTACGGCCCTCGGCACGTACTTACGTTTCCCGAGACCGTGAGCTCGGTCGCACCCGGGCCCCGTGGATACTGAGTGCGTGTCGTACCAAAAGCCGCGCACCCAGCACGACTACAAGGACCTGGCCTGGTCCCTGCTCCCGCTGGTGCTGATCTGCCTGGTCATCGCGGGCATCGCCAGCCAGTGCTCGTTCTCCGCGAAAGGTCCGACGCAGGGGCAGATTCCCCACTTCGATGTGAAGGCCGCGCTCACCGACGACGCCAGGCTCATGTCGTTCCCCATCCGCCTGCCCGTGCTCCCGGACTCCGGACCGGACAAGTGGACCCCCAACTCCGGCAGCCACGACGTCCTCACCGGCACCGGCGGCGGCAACGCCAGCACAGTCGGCTACATCACGCCGCAGGGCACCTACATGCAGCTGACCCAGTCCAGTGCGAGCGTGGACGCCCTGGCCAAGAAGTACGCGGCCAACCTCACCGCGACCGGCACCGAGCAGCGCGGCAACCAGAGGTGGAGCGTCTTCACCGAACCCGGCTCCGAACCGGCCTGGATCGCCGACTTCGGTGACGCCCGGGTCCTGATCAAGGGCGCGGGCAACGGCCCCGCCTTCAACACCCTCGCCACCGCGGTCGCCCAGGCCCAGCCGCTGCCACGCAGCTGATCGGATAAATCGCTCGACCTCACCGCGGTCTATTGCTGCGATGAGCGGCATGAGCGTCCTCGACGAACTGCGCGCCCGCGAACCGATCTTCCATCGGCCCGAACTGGGCACCGATTTCGCGCCGATGGTGGCCGCCGACTTCTGGGAGATCGGCGTGTCCGGGCGGTGCTTCGACCGCGACTATGTCCTCGAGGTGCTGGCCGAGCGGCAGCGGACGCCGGCCGAGGAGATCTGGGAGACCAGCGAATTCCGATGCCAGGAGCTGGCTCCCGACCTGTACCTGCTGACCTATCTCCTGCGGCAGCCGGAGCGGCTCAGCCGGCGGGCCACCATCTGGCGGCGGGCCGGGGCGGACTGGCAGATCGTTTTTCACCAGGGCACGGTCGTCGCCTAGCGGTCACTCCTGCGCCGTGCGGTGGGCCAGGGCGTCCTCGACGCGCTTGCGGGCGCCGGCAAGGTGCTGTTCGCAGCGGGTGGCGAGGGCTTCGCCGCGTTCCCACAGGGCCAGCGAGTCGTCGAGATCCATGCCGCCCTGCTCGAGCATCTTGACGACATTGACCAGTTCGTCGCGGGCGCGCTCGTAGCCGAAGGTGGCGATTTCGGCGCGTTCGTCGTCGGTCATCAGGAGTCCTTCCGGGTCGGGCGGGGAGCCAGGGATTGGGCGCCGAGGGCGGCGGCGGAGATCGCGCCGTCGGCCACCCGGATGCGGAGCTGCGTGCCGGGCGGGGAGTCCTCGATGGCGCGGACCACCTCGCGGTCCTTGCCGTTCACCCGCTGCACCACGGCGTAACCGCGGGCCAGGGTGGCGGCCGGGCCCACCGCGGAGAGCTTTTCGCGCAGGTGCCGGGTGGTGGTGGACTCACCGCTCAGCAGATGGTCCACGGCCCGCTGGGCGCCGGCGCGCAGCCGCTCCACCTCGTCGTGGCGCTGATCGAGCAGCCGCAGCGGGTCGGCCAGCACCGGGCGGGAACGTAATTGGGTCAGGGCCCGGGCCTCGCGGTCCACCCAGCCGCGCAGGGCCGCGTTCGCACGGGACCGAAGTTCCTGCAGCAGCGCGGTTTCGGCGGCGGCGTCGGGCACGATGCGCTTGGCGGCGTCGGTGGGCGTGGCGGCCCGCAGGTCGGCGACATAGTCCGAGATCGGATTGTCCGGCTCGTGGCCGATGGCGCTCACGATCGGCGTGGTGGCGGAAACGATGGCGCGGCACAGTGTTTCATCGGAGAACGGCAGCAGATCCTCGACACTGCCGCCGCCGCGCGCCAGCACGATCACATCCACCTCGGGATTCGCGTCGAGCGCGGCGATGGCCTCCAGGATCTGCGGCACCGCGGTCGGGCCCTGCACGGCGGTATTGCGAATCTCGAAGCGCACCGCCGGCCAGCGCTGCGTGGCCACCGTCACCACATCGTGCTCGGCGGCGCTGGCGCGGCCGGTGATCAGGCCGATCCGATTGGGCAGGAACGGGATCGGGCGCTTGAGCCGTGGATCGAACAGGCCCTCCGCCGACAGCAGCGCCTTCAAGCGTTCGATGCGGGCCAGCAGCTCGCCGATGCCCACCGGCCGAATCTCGGTGACCCGCAACGACACCGTGCCCCGCCCGGTGAAGAACGACAGCTTGCCGTACACGACGACCCGGCTGCCCTCCTGCAGCGGCACCGCCGAATTACGCAGCAGCTCCGGGTCACAGGTCACCGACAGCGACATGTCCGCCGCCGTATCCCGCAGCACCAGAAAGGCCGTACGCGTCCCCGGCCGCACATTCATCTGGGTGATCTGCCCCTCCACCCAGACCGCCCCCAGCCGGTCGATCCACTGCGCCACCTTCACCGCGACGGTCCGCACCGGCATCGGGTTCTCGGCGGACGAGCTCGGCGGCCGCGGCGTCGTATCGGTGCTCACCGCACGATTCTGTCAGTGCCCACCGACGCCCGGCGCACACCGCCCGCCGACACGGGATTCGCGCGCTGTCCGACCCCGCGGATCCCGGTTGATACAAACACCGGCCGCCGGGCGGTAGCCCGAGCGGCCGGCGCTGGTCGAGGATCGCCGATGTGACGGCGTCGGAGTTCCGGGGCCGGGCCCCGAACGTTGTATCGGGTCCGGGCGGAGCCCGCAGTCCCGAGTTGTTTCGGGGGTCCGGGCCGGAGCCCCGCAGTCTCGCGGGGTTTCAGGGGTGAAACCCCTGAGAGCTCCCGAGAGTTGGGTTCACTTCGCCTGAACGGTCGCGATGCGGTTGGTCAGCATGGTGACGAACGGGGCGCGGTCGAGGGTCTCCTGCTCGTAGGCGAGGAGAGCCGCGAGGTCGTCGACGGTCAGCTGGCGCAGGCGGGCGCGCAGCTGGGCGATGGTCATGGCGGAGTAGTCGAAGCGGGCCGCCACTTCGGGTTCGACGACGGTGCTGCTGTGGTGGCCGTTGGTGGTCGCTTTGGAAGCCGTTGCGGGTGCGGCGGTCTCGGTGATCTCCGGATCGGCTGCCTCCTGCGCGGCCGATTCGGCGGGCACCGGTTCGGGGTCGACCGCGACCGGTTCGGGGTCGACCGCGACCGGCTCGGTCTCGACCGCGACCGGTTCAGTGGCCGCGACCGGCGCCACCACGGCCGGAGCGGGCTCCGCGACGGCCGGTTCCGGATCGGTGAAGAGGTCGAAACGGCTCTGCCGAACCGATTCGGCGGCGAAGCTCGAAGTTTGCTCGTCTTCCTCGTCCTCATCGAAGGTGGCCCAGGCGGGCTGTTCTTCGGGCTGGTTGAGCAAACGGTCGAAAACGGCGTCGCCCTTGAGCGCGAGGCTGGTCACGAACTGCTGGAGGTGCATGGTGGTCTGCAGCACCTGGCTGATCGCGGTGATCGGGAAATTGATCGCGGTCGTTGGTAGCCGACGAGTTTCCTCGAGAGCATAGACGGCGGCCCCGGCGGCGACCCGGGCCAGGAACGGAGGTCGGAACATGTCCCTAGCCTGCCCGAAACGCCGTGTGATGCAAAGGCGAAAAGCCGCGAAAAGTGATTGTGACCCTGACCTCCGCGCGAATGCGCGCCGGAGCGCACACGTATTCTGTGGGGCATGTCCTCGGCTATCCCTTTGAACGTCGGAATCGTCGGGTCCGCGGCGGGTGATGCCGACGCGCCACGGGGCCCACAAGACAAGCGAGTACTGCTCGCCGAACCGCGCGGCTACTGCGCCGGTGTGGACCGAGCGGTCGAAACGGTGGAGAAGGCGCTCGAAAAGCACGGCGCGCCCATCTATGTCCGCAAGGAAATCGTGCACAACCGGCACGTGGTGGAAACGCTGCGCGAGCGCGGTGTGATCTTCGTCGACCAGACCGAGGAGGTGCCGGAGGGCGCGCTCGTGGTGTTCTCCGCGCACGGCGTCTCCCCGGCCGTTCACGAGTCCGCCGCCCGCCGCAACCTGCACACCATCGACGCCACCTGCCCGCTGGTCACCAAGGTGCACCAGGAGGCCAAGCGCTTCGCCCGCGACGACTTCGACATCCTGCTCATCGGCCACGAGGGCCACGAGGAGGTCGAGGGCACCGCCGGTGAGGCGCCCGACCATGTGCAGCTGGTGGACGGCCCCGACGCTGTCGACTCGGTCACCGTGCGCGACGAGAACAAGGTGATCTGGCTCTCCCAGACCACGCTGTCGGTCGACGAGACCATGGAGACGGTCAACCGCCTGCGCCAGAAGTTCCCCAAGCTGCAGGATCCGCCGAGCGACGACATCTGCTACGCCACCTCCAACCGCCAGACCGCGGTGAAGGCCATGGCTCCCGAATGCGATCTGGTGATCGTGGTCGGCTCCCGGAACTCGTCCAACTCGGTCCGGCTGGTGGAGGTCGCGCTGAGCGCCGGCGCCCGCGCCGCGCAGCTGGTGGACTATGCCCGCGAGGTGGATCCCGCCTGGCTGGAGGGTATTCGCACGGTCGGCGTCACCTCCGGCGCCTCGGTTCCGGAGATCCTCGTGGAGGGCGTGCTGGAATTGCTGGCCGAGCACGGTTTCGGTGCGGTGGTTCCGGTCACCACCGCCAATGAGACGCTGGTCTTCTCGCTGCCGCGCGAACTTCGCACCGCGCGCGCGTAACTCGTTCCGAAACGCATTCGCGCCCTCCACATTCGTTGTGGAGGGCGCGAATTTGCTATCCGGATGATCTTATTTCGTGCCCGATTTCCTGATTGCCGGAAATACACGGTGCGGGTCGCTCGAATGTCGCCGGGGATTCAGCGTTCGATGCGGCCCGAATCACGTTCGCGGTAGCGCACATTCGGCCGCGGATGCGGTGGCAGTTCACCCGGCTGCGCGCGACGGCGGCGGCCGCCCTCGGCGGCGGGGGCCGGATTGCGCTCGGGGGCGGCGTGGCGTTCGGCGCCGCGACCCACGGCCTGCTCAGGGCTCTGCGCGCGGCGGCGGCGGCCCTCGCCCTGGGCGGCTTCCGGCGGCGGCGGGGTGGCGCGACGCTCACCGTTGCGGGGGCGATCGGCCGGGGCGGCGCGGCGCTCACCGTTGCGCGGCTGGTCGCCAGGGGCGGCGCGGCGCTCGCCGGCGCGGGACGGCTGCTCGGCGAACTGGGCCCGGCGGCGCCCCTCGGCGGTAGCGGCGCCGGACTGGTTCGGGCCCGCGGCGCGGCGGCGGCCCTCGGTGGCGGCCGGGGTGCGTTCGGCGGCGGCCTGATCCAGATCCTGGGCGCGGCGGCGGCGGCCCTCGCCGGCGGGTCGTCCGGTGTTGCTCACCCGCGGCGGCCCGGCCGCGACCCGGGCGTCCGCGCGGCGGGACGAACGAGCGGCCTCGGTGTCGGGGGTGTCGCCTTCCTCAGCGGCGTCCGCGCCGGGCCGGAAGCGGCGTCTGGCGGGTTCCTTGGTGGAGCGGGTGCGCTGAGCGCGGGCGCTGCCGGGGCGGGTGGCACGGGCCCGGGTACCGCGCGGTTCGCCGGTCGCGCCGGCCTTGGTCTCGCGGTGGTGCAGCACGATGCGGACCGCGCCGACGATCAGCACGATCACGGTGGCCAGCGCCATGGTGGGGAATCGATTCACCAGCGGGATGGCCAGATTCAGCAGGATGTCCTTCAGCTTGAGACTGCCGGAGGACCCGAATAGGAACTGGTAGGCCAGCGGCACCGCGATGAACAGCAGCAGCGGGGGGAGCACGAGCGTGGTGAACAGTCCCCGGTAGCGGACCGTGAGCACGGCCACCACACAGCCGGCGATGTACAGCAGGGCGAAGGAACCGGTGAGTTCGTCGCCCTGTGGTCGGCTACCCGCGCTCTGAGCGTCGATCAGAAGACCGACGAACGTGCACGTCACAGCGATCAGCACCGCGGCTCCGGCCGGGACGCCGGGAACCGACGGCAGGATCGAACGGTGCGACTGGGGCACCTCGGTTCGCTCGCGTTGGGTAACTGCCACGTCAAGCACACTAAGGCATATCGGTGTTTCGCGAGGCAGGCGACATCAGGCGGCTATGCGGAATCGCATGAACCCGGTGATAGCTATTCGGCCCCGGCGCATAGACCAAGCGGTTGCTCAGGCATCACCCCCGCTGTTCGATCCCATCGGCGAACCCCACCGCGTACTCGTCCGCGAACCCCACGGCCCGCGGCCAGCTCTCCACCCGCCGGACCTCCGGGACCGGCGCATCGGCGATCTCCAGGTCGTGCAGCTTCCGGGCGGTCACCATGACCCGCGACTCCACCGACGCCACGGTGTGGTTGTAGGCGTCGACCGCCTTGCCCAGCTGCGCGCCCAGCCGGTCCAGGTGGCGGCCGGTGGTGCCGAGCCGGGTGTAGAGCTCACGGCCCAGCTGCTGGATCACCGCCATGTCCGCCGACAGCGCCTCCTGCCGCCAGCCCAGCGCGACCGTGCGCAGCAGGGCCATGAGTGTGGTGGGCGTCGCCAGGACCACATTGCGACCGAAGGCGTACTCGAGCAACCCGGAGTCGGTGGTGAGGGCCGCGTCCAGGAACGGATCGCCGGGCACGAACAGGACCACGAACTCGGGGGAGGGATCGAAGGCCGCCCAGTACTCCTTGGCCGCCAGCTGATCCACATGGTTGCGCAGATGCCGGGCGTGGCGGGCCAGGTGGCCCTCGCGCTCGCGCGGGTCCTCGGTACCGGCGGCGTCCAGGAAGGCGATGCAGGGCACCTTGGCGTCCACCACGATCTGGCGGCCGCCGGACAGGCGCACCACCAGATCCGGGCGCACCACGGTGTCGCCGCGACGGGTGACCTGGGTGTCGAAATCACAGTGCCGGGCCATGCCGGCCAGTTCGACCACACGCTCGAGCTGGATCTCGCCCCAGCGGCCGCGCACCTGGGGCGCGCGCAGCGCGGCCACCAATTGACCGGTCTGCGTGAACAACTGATGTGACATCCGCTGCATGCCCGCGACCTGTTCGCGCAGGCCGGAGTACGCGTTGATGCGGTTGTGCTCGACCTCGCGAATGTGGCGGTCGAGGCTGCCGACCGCCTCCCGCAGCGGATCGACCAGCGCGCCGATGGCGTGGGACTGCCGGCGGGCCGCGTCCTCGCTGGCCGCGCCGAGTGATTGCCGCAACAGTTGCTCGTTGTCCCGCATGGCAGCCAGCCGCGCCT
Organism: Nocardia sp. NPDC059228; assembly: GCF_042754245.1. Classification (NCBI taxonomy): domain Bacteria; kingdom Bacillati; phylum Actinomycetota; class Actinomycetes; order Mycobacteriales; family Nocardiaceae; genus Nocardia; species Nocardia sp. NPDC059228. The sequence goes on from NZ_JBHZAL010000022.1 coordinate 90,148, forward strand.
CGGCCACCGCCGCCCGCTGTCCCGCGCGCGCGGCATGGCCGAGCCAGCCCAGGGCCAGCCCCGATACGAACACCAGCAGCAGCGCGAACAGCATCGGTGCGGTCATGGCGGAGATAGTGCCGGAGACCACCGACAATTCCGCCGCTCCGGGATTTCGGCGGCGCGTCGGGACCAATTGCGCTTCTCCGGGACTTCAGCGGGCGGCTCGGAGCCGTCGACCGTTGGGCGTCCGTGCCGGTGGTCGGGTGCCGACCCGATTCCGGGCGTGCCCGGTGAGTTACCCCGACCGTTGCGAAAACAGCTGTCGCCCTGGCATACGCGCGGTGTGTTCGACGCGACTCGCGAGGGTGTCGCGCGGGTTGTCGGGGGGATCCAATAGCGTCTTGCGGCATGCGGATCCTGCACACCTCCGACTGGCATATCGGGCGCACCTTTCATGGCGTCGATCTGCTGGCCGATCAGGAGTGCTCGCTGCGGGCCATCGCGGAATTGGTGGCGGCCGAGGGGGTGGACGTGGTCGTGCTGCCAGGGGATGTGTACGACCGTTCCATTCCCAGTGCGGATGCGATTGCGGTGTGCAATCGGGGATTCGAGGCAATTCGGGCGGCGGGGGCGACCATTGTCGCCACCTCCGGTAATCACGACTCGCCGACTCGGCTCGGTGCGCTCGGCAGTTTCGCGGCGGCGGGCGGATTGCATTTGCGCTGCCGGATCGCGGATGTGGCGCGGCCGATCGTGCTGTCCGATGAATTCGGCGACATTGCCTTCTACGGCATTCCCTACCTGGAGCCGGAGATCACCCGGGTGGAATTGGGCGTGCCGCAGGCGCGTTCGCACGCCGAGATCCTGGACGCGGCCATGAGCCTGGTGCGTGCCGATCTCGCCGGGCGGGCGGGGGCGCGGTCGGTGGTGCTGGCGCATGCTTTCGTGGTGGGCGGCGAGGCCACCGGGTCGGAGCGGTCCATTTCGGTCGGGGGCGTGGAGACCGTGCCGCTGTCGGCCTTCGCCGGGATCGACTATGTGGCGCTCGGCCACCTGCACTCGCCGCAGACGCTGTCGGAGTCCGTCCGCTATTCGGGTTCGCCGCTGCCGTATTCGTTCGGCGAGCGCTCGCACCGCAAAGCGGTCTGGATCGTGGACATCGACGCCGCGGGGCTGTCCGCCGTCGAGCGCCACGAACTCCCGGTGGTGCGTGGCCTCTCACAACTCGCCGGGCCCCTGGAATCCCTCCTGGAAGCGCCGGAGCACACCGAAGCCGAATCGCACTATGTCTCGGCCACCCTCACCGACGAGGCGCGCCCCGTGGACGCGCTGCGCCGCCTCCGCGAGCGTTTCCCGCACGCCGTCCACGTGGAATGGCAACGCCCCGAAGGCAACCCGGAACTTCGCTACCGCGAACGCGTGCACGGCCGCCGTGACACCGAGATAGCCCGGAGCTTCCTCGCCGACGTCCGCAGCACCCCCACCCCCGGCGAAATGACCTGGCTCGAACGCGCTCTCGCCGCCGCCACCCGTGAAACCGACGCTCCCCTGCGCCTTCCCGCCCCGGCCGAAACCGCCGCGCCCGTTTCTCGGGCCGCTGTCGCCGCCGAGGATGTCGTGCCTGTCGGTGCTGCGTTGGGCGATCCGGCCGCCGCATCGGTCGAACGGGCTGCGGCCGCCGCGGTTGCCGTCTCTGTCGAGGCGGCCGGCATTTCCGGAGGCGGCGCACTGACAGCTGCAGTGCCCGGGGAGGCTGTCGTGGCCGCGGAGGGCGCGTTGTTCGCCGTGCCCGATGATGCCGATGCGGCGGGTGCAGACGCCGGACATGGATCGGTGGGCGCCGATTCGGTGGGCGGCGGCGGGGCCGAGGTTGCGGCGCGGGTGGTGAGTGCGGCCGGGTTCGATGGGTCGGTGCGTGGGGTGGACGCAGCGGAGGCCGACGCGGCGCTCGGGCTGTTCGATCTGGGTGACTTCGGGTTGGAGCCGGGCGAATCGGGCGATATGGGCGGCGGGATGACCGCATGAGCGTTGGGGCGCTGAGTGTTTCGGCGTGTCCCGCGGTGGGCGGTGGGTGCCGGGTAGTTGGATGGGGAGTGGCGTTGAGGGAAGGGGGCGCTGCGTGCGGCTGCATCGGCTGGAGCTGACGGCGTTCGGGCCGTTCGCCGAGACGGCCGTGGTCGACTTCGACGAGCTCGGTGCGGACGGGTTGTTCCTGCTGCACGGGCAAACCGGGGCGGGGAAGACCACGGTGCTGGACGCCATCGCGTTCGCGCTGTACGGGAGCGTGCCGGGGGCACGCGGCGATATCAAGCGACTGCATTCGGACCACGCCGACGAGCAGACGCCGCCCCGGGTGCTGCTGGAGGCCACGGTGGGTGGCCGGCGGCTGCGCCTGAACCGGTCGGCGGAATTCCAGCGGCCGAGCAAGCGCGCCAAGTCGGGCTGGGTGAAGGAGAACGCGGCCGCCACGCTGGAGTGGCTGGACGGGCGGGGCCAGAACCTGTCCCGCATTCCCGATATCGGCGACGAGGTGCTGCGCCTGCTGGGCATGAGCGCCGATCAATTCTTCCAGGTCGTGCTGTTGCCGCAGGGTGATTTCGCGCGGTTCCTGCGGGCCGACAACGAGGATCGCGAGAAGCTGCTCGAAAAGCTCTTCGACACCGAGCGTTTCGGCACCGCCGAGCAGTGGCTGGTCGACAAGCGCCGCGCGAGCTCGGCCGATCTGGATGCCCGCAAGCACAGCATCGACCGTCTCATCGCCCAGGTCGGCACGGCCGCGGGCCTGCCCGCCTCCGAGACGGCCGGGCTGCTCGAGTCGGTCGGCTGGTCGCAGTCCCTGCTGGCGGCCGCCCGCACCTTGGTGACCGAGACGGCCGCCGATCTGCGGCAGCGCCGGCAGGATTCGGACGGTGTCCGCGCCGCTGCCGAGGCGGAGCGCCGCCGCCACGAGCTCTTCCGCCGCCGCACCGCGGCCCGCACCCAGCTGGCCGACTTCGCCGCCACCGCCGACCACCGCACTGCGCGTCAGTCCGAACTCGATCGGGCCCGCCGCGCCGAACCCGTCGCCACCGCCCTGGCCGAGGCCCGCGCCGCCGCCGTCACCCTGCGCCGCCGCACCGACGACGCCACCCGCGCCGCCGAGCGACTCGCCGACCGCCTCCTCGAACCGGCCAGCGCCGAGCTCTCCGGAACCGCCTGGGCCGCAGCCGATCTCGCCGCAGCGGAACTCACCGGCACCGACCTCGCCGCCGACCTCGCAGACATCGACGCCGGCGCAGGTCACGCTGGAGATCTCACCGCCCCCAGCCCGTCCGACGCTGTCGACTCCGACGCTGGTGACCGGACGCACGACGGCAACGGTGTCGAGGACGCTGGACCGGCGATGCTCGAGGGCCGTGCCGGGGGGCTCGAGGCGGCTGTGCAGCGGTGGAGCGCACAGGTGGGCGCGCTCGATGAGGTTCGGGCGGATGCGGATTCGGCGACCCGGTTGACGCGGGAGCTGGCCGGGTTGCGGACCGAGCAGGCCGATCTGGCTGCCCGTGCCGGCAAGCTGGCTCAGCGGTTGCGGGAGCTGCCGGAAGCCGTTGCCGCGGTGGAGGTCCGGTTGCGGGACGCCGCGAATGCGGCGGCCGCATTGCCCGGACTGGAGGCCGAGTGCCAGCGGTTGCGCACCTCGGCCGCTGCCGCGGTGGAATTGGAGCGGCGGCGCGGTGAACTGGCCGGGGCGGGAACCGCTTTCGAGCGGGCGCGGACCGGGCACGCCGAGGCGTGGCGGCGTACGCAGGCACTGCGGGAGCAGCGCATGGCCGGGATGGCGGCGGAGCTGGCGGAGGGACTGGCCGCCGGCGAGCCGTGCGCGGTGTGCGGGTCCCTCGCGCACCCGGATCCGGCGCGGCCGGCCGAGCATGCGGTGTCCAAGGCCGACGAGGACGCGGCGCTGGCCGCGGAGCGGAAGGCCGAGGCCGAGCGGGAGCGGGCCGGGCAACGGGTCGCCGAGCTGGAGCGGGCGGTCGAGGTGCTGGTCGAGCGGGGCGGCGATGTCGACAAGGCGGAACTTGCCGCCGCACTGGACGATTCGACCCGGCGGTACACCGCGGCCAAGGGCATCGCGGGTCTCGTGGACGGGCTGACAGCCGAACTCGGCACGCTGCGTGCGGATCAGACCCGGCTACAGGACGAGGCGCGGGAATGTGAAAGCCGTTCCAGTGCAACGACGGAGCGGATCGTCGCCACCGATCGGCGGCTGGCCGAACTCACCGAGCGGCTGCGCGCGGCCGCCGGCGCCGACGGCACCGTCGACCGCCGCCGGGCCCGCCTGACGGCGCTGGTCGAGGAGGCCACCGCGGTGCGGTCCGCGCGCGTCGCGGCGGCCACCGCTCGCGAGCAGGTCGCGGCGGCCGCCATCCGGGTCGAAAAACTTTCCTACGACGCGGGTCTGGTGGATTCGGCGCCGCCGGTGATGGGGGAGTCGGGGCCGGACTACGGCGTGCTGGGCGAGTACGCCCGCGCGGTCGACGCCGCCTCCCGCACCGCCGCGCAGCAAACGGCCATCGAGGACGAACTGGTGGCCGCCGACCGGGCTCGCGCGCACGCCGAGGCCGTGCTGGCCGAACCCGAGATCCAGTCGGCCGGGGAGGACGAACCCGGCGATCCGCGCGAGCTGGAAACCGCGGTGGCACAGGCGGAATCGGAGCTGAACCGGGCCGTCGCCGCGAACGCCGAGGCGGACCGGCGGCTGGCGCAGCTGGAGGGCCTGTGCGCACAGCTGTCGGCGGCCGTCGATCGCATCGCCCCGCTCCAGCGCTCCCACGACGAGCTGGCCCGTCTGGCCGAGGTGGTGTCCGGCCGTGGCGAGAACAACCGCCGCATGTCCCTGCGCTCGTACGTGCTGGCCGCCCGCCTGGAGGAGGTGGCGCTGGCCGGTTCGGTGCGGCTGCGCCGGATGTCCGGCGGCCGTTACGAATTCGTCCACACCGATGCCGCGGGCCCGCGTGGCCGCCGCGGCGGCCTGGGCCTCGACATCCGCGACGACTACACCGGCGCGATCCGCCCGGCCAAAACCCTCTCCGGCGGCGAGACCTTCATGGCCTCGCTGGCCCTGGCCCTGGGCCTGGCCGACGTCGTGTCGGCCGAATCCGGCGGCCTGGTCATGGACACCCTGTTCATCGACGAAGGCTTCGGCAGCCTCGACGCCGACACCCTCGACGCCGTGATGGGCGTCCTGGACGAGCTCCGTTCCGGGGGCCGGGTGGTCGGCGTGGTGAGCCATGTGGACGAAATGCGCCAGCGCATCCCCAGCCGCCTGCACGTCATTCGCAGCCGCACCGGCTCCCGCCTCGAAACCTCGGTCGGTGCATAGGCTTTCGACAGGGCGAAAGCCCGCACGGCAACGGCACCCGGCACCCCGGACCGTCAGGGCTCCAGGTCGGCCACGCCTTTGCCGCTCGAGATGTCGAACGGCACCGATACCTGATCGTGCGCGATCAACCAGGTGCCGTCGATCTTCCGCAGGCCGTAGGTGACCCGGACCCACATACCGCTCGTCGCGGCCCCGTTCCTCAGCGTGCCGCTGAGACGAGCGAAGGCGTGCCCGAATGCCACATCATCACCGATGGTGAACGTCAGATCACGAACCTCATAGGTCACAGTCTCGAAGAACAGGAAGACTTTCGCCCAGTTCTCGAGTTTCGCCGCTATCCCGACATGCTGGAGCGGCGGCTCGACATCGAAGGACACGACGTCGGGCGTGTACGCCTGTTTCAGGGCGTCGAGGTCCTTGGCTCGTAGTCCTTCGACCACCTTGTCGATGTTCCGGCGAATCTCGACTTCATCGGCCTCGATGCGGTCGGCGCGTGACCGAAAGTCGTTGGGTGTGGTCATGATCGACTCCTCAGGAATTGACGAGCGTGGTTTCGCCGGCCGCTCGCAGCGGCGCGAGCGCACCACTCCAGGCGATGAGCTGATCCAGCGTCTTGGTCAGGGCGGCGGCATGATGGTCGCGAGGTGTGAAGGTGGTGTGGTCCTCGAAGTCGGTGAGCACCGAGATCGCGACTTGATAGCCGACATCGGCCATGCCCAGCGTGCTGCAGACCACCCGCAGCTGTACCACGGCGCGGGCGCCGCCGGCCGTGCCGTAGGAGACGAATCCGACTGCCTTGTCGGTCCACTCCCGGAGCAGATGGTCGAGGGCGTTCTTCAGCACCCCGGGGGCGCCGCTGTTGTACTCCGGGGTGACAATCACGAAGCCATCGAATCGGGCGATCCGTTCGGCCCAGGCGCGGGTGTGTGCATGCATCGACGGGCCGAACATCGGCGGCACGGGCTCGTCGAGATGCGGGAGCGGGTGGTCGCGCAGGTCGATCAGTTCGAACTCGGCGTCGCCGCGCTGCGTCGCCGAGTCCAGAACCCACTGGGCGACCTGCGGGCCTTTGCGGTTGGGCCGGGTACTGCCGAGGATGATGCCGATTCTGATCATTTCCGGAACTCCTGCTCTGCTGAGAACGTCATGACCCTCCGACGACACAGCCGTCCGGAATGTCAGGCCGCCTCACAAATCGGGTCGCTGATTCGTCGATTCGGTGGGTACGCACAGACCGAAGGAGCCGCACATGACCGACCCGCACCTGCCCGGGGTGATCGATGAACGCCGTCAGCTGATCAATCTCGCCTACCGGCTGCTCGGCTCCCTGTCCGAGGCCGAGGATGTGGTACAGGAGACCTACGCTCGCTGGTACGCGCTGTCCGAGCGGCAGCGGCGGGAGGTGGCGGCGCCCGGCGGGTGGTTGACGACGGTCGCCGGCCGGATCTGCCTCGATCTGCTCGGCTCGGCGCGCGCCAGGCGGGAACGCTATGTGGGCGAATGGATTCCGGAGCCGGTCCCCGACCGATCCGAATGGCTCGACGGTCCCGCCCCCGTCGATCCCGCCGACCGGGTCACCCTCGACGAGTCGATCAGCATGGCCTTCCTCGTCGTGCTGGATTCCATGACACCGGCAGAGCGGGTGTCGTTCATCCTGCACGACGTCTTCCGCTATTCCTTCGCCGAGGTCGCCGGCATCGTCGGGCGCACCCCCGCAGCCTGCCGCCAGCTCGCCTCCAGCGCCCGCCGCCGCATCGATACCTCGCGGAGCCCGTCGAGCGCCGTGCGCGCCGAGGTGGTCCGGGATTTCAAACGGGCTTGGGAGACAAAGGATATCGAGGCCCTGATCGGCCTGCTCGATCCGCAGGTGATCGCCACGGCCGACGGCGGCGGTCTGGCGCTATCCTTCCACGACCCGATCAACGGCGGTGAGCAGGTCGCCCACGCCTGGATGGAAATCGCCACCCGCGGCGCCGCGGTAACCCTGCTGGAGCGGACGGTGAACGGCCAGCCCGGCCTGGTCGCGCAGCTCGACGGCACCATCGTCTCGGTCTATGCGTTCGATATCGCGGACGGCCGGATCACCCGCATCTGGGTGATCCGGAACCCGGAGAAACTGCGGCCCTGGACGGCCGGCTGAACCGAACAGCGCATCCGTACGGCCGATTCGGTCATCGGCCCGCGAAGCGTACTTCGGCGCGGGCGCGGGCCTTGGCGGCCTCGGCCTCGCGGTCCTTGGGCGGGGCGGTGGTGGTCAGGCCGTTCAGCAGGCGGGTGGTCGCCGCCGCGATCTCCTCCACCGCCAGGTCGAAGGCGTCCTGGTTGGCCTGGGACGGTTTGGTGCTTCCGCTGATCTTGCGGACGTACTGCAAGGCGGCCGCGTGCACCTCGTCCGGGGTGGCCGGCGGCTCGAAGTTGTGCAGGGTGTGAATGTTGCGGCACATGGCTGCCACGGTACGCCCGGGCACCGACGCGGCCAGGGCACGCTCGGGCGCCGACCCCGGGGGCGAGAGCCCTCAGGCCGACTCGTGGTCGAGCAGCCAGCGCTTGATCGGCAGGCCGTAGCGGAAGCCGCCGAGGCTGCCGTCGGTGCGGATCACCCGGTGGCAGGGCACGAAGAGCGCGGCGGCATTGCGGGCGCAGGCATTGGCCGCCGCGCGGGTGGCGGCGGGCCGCCCGGCGATGGCCGCGAAGTCGGTGTAGGTGACGGGAGCTCCGGCCGGCACCTTGCGCAGGATCTCCCAGGCGTGGGTGAGGAACGGTCCGGAGACCTGGCGCACGGCGATGCCGTCGATGGCCGTGAGGTCACCGGCGTGGTACTCGGTGACCGCCCGCGTGACCGCGCCGAGGGCGTCGCGTGCGCGCAGAGCGGCGGGCCGGATGCCGGGGTGGATGAGCGCCCGCAGTTCCTCCGGGTCGGCGGTCCAGCCGGAGGCGAGGACCACCCCCTCGGCGTCCACGATGGCGGTGAACGGACCGGCGGGTGTCGCGACGGTGGCGTAATCGGCTGTGCCGACAGGGGTTTCGGAGCTCACTGCGGGGTCCTCCGGTTGGCCTCGGTGGGGTGGGCGAGGGCGTGTTTCCACAGATGCATGGTGAGATAGGAGCGCCACGGCGACCAGCGGGCCGTATCGGCGAGGTCGATGCCGAGCAGTCCCGCGCCGCGGCGCACGATCAGGTCGGAGGGTAGGAGCACATCCGGATCGGCGAGCAGGCGCATGGTGACGTAGTCCGCGGTCCAGGGCCCGACCCCGTCCAGGGCCAGTAGGTCGCGGCGCAGTTCACCGGCGGTGCGGCCGGAGTGCAGCACCAGGTCGCCGGTGGCCAGCGCCTTGGCCGCGCCCACGATGGCCTCGATGCGCCGGCTCGGCCCGGTCAGTACCTCGGAGCCGCGTTCCGCGATGGCCTCGGCGGTGGGGAACAGGTGCGGGATCGGCCCGGCGATGGTCTCGCCCAGGCCCTGTACCAGCCGCGCGGTGTGGGTATTGGCCGCGGCCACCGAGATCTGCTGCCCGATCATGGTGCGCAGCAATAGTTCCGGGCCGTCCAGGCAGCCGGGGACCCGGATGCCGGCGGGCAGCACGGCGCCCGGAAAGCCCGGGCGCGGTGGGCTTCCCGCCATGCCGGCGGCCATGGCCTCGTCGATCCCGATGGGATCGGCATCCAGATCCAGGAGGTGCCGGATGCGGGCGACGGTCGGCGCGAGGTCGCGCATGTCCTGCAGCGACAGTGAGGCCCGCACGTGGCCGGGCTGGATGGACAGCCGAATGGTGGTGTGGCCGTGCGGGGTTCGCAGGCTGCGGCTGTAGACGCCGTTCTCCCACAGCTCCACGCCCGGGACGGTGTGGGCGGACAGGAACCATTCCAGCCACGACTTGTCCAACGGTTCGCGATAGGGGAGTCGCAGGGTGAGCAGCCCGTTGGTGGCCGGCAGCGTGTCGCCGTTGCGGCGCCGGGATTCCTCGCGCAGCGTGGTCGGGCTCACCGCGAACACCTCGCGCACGGTGTCGTTGAACTGCCGGATGCTGGCGAATCCGGCCGCGAACGCGATGTCCGACATGGGCAGCCGGGTGGTCTGGATCAGCAGCCGGGCGGTGTGCGCGCGGTGGGCGCGCGCCAGTGCCAGGGGGCCGGCGCCGAGCTCGCTGGTGAGTACCCGGGTGAGCTGGCGCTGGGAGTAGCCGAGGGCGTCGGCGAGGGCGGGCACGCCGCCGCGCTCGATGACCCCGTCGCCGATCAGGCGCATGGCGCGGGAGGCCAGGTCCGCGCGGGTGTTCCAGAGGGGCGAGCCGGGCGCGGCGTCGGGCAGGCACCGGCGGCAGGCGCGGAAGCCGTGCTGCTGCGCGGCGGCCGCGGTGGGCAGGAAGGTGACGTTGGTGCGTTTGGGGGTGATGGCCGGACAGGAAGGGCGGCAATAGATTCCGGTGGTGCGCACCGCGGTCACGAACTGCCCGTCGAACCGGGCGTCCCGGGTTGCCACGGCGCGGTAGCAACGCTCGAAATCCAAGTCGTTCGCACTCACGCATACCACCATGTCAGTCCCGGCCGACCTCTGCTAGCGGGTATCGGACATGGATGTTGGCGGAAAACCGCCACTCGTGTCAACAGCAGCGATTTGCGGGGTTCTCGGCGGCGGCCGCATGGCGATCGCGCCAATACTGGCGCTCGCTGGGAATCTCGCATCCCGGGTGCCGCAGCCGCAGGTGATCGACGTAGCGGGCGTAGTCGTTGCCGCCGAGGATCGAGTTGAACCACCACGCAACGGCTTTCACGGCCCGGACGAGGGCGAGCCCCGCCCGCCGCAGCGGACCTGCGGCGGGCGGGGCTTCGGAGGTACTCATCGGCGCGTCAATGGCTGGCGACCGTGGCCGCGCCGGGCGCGCGGATCTTGCCCTCGGCGATCAGGGTGTCCCATTCCTGCTGGACCTCCTTCTCCGCCTTGGTGGCGAGGAAACCGCTGGGGCCGAAGATCTTCGACGGCACCTCCGGCGATTCGGTGGTCTCACCGCCGCCCTTGCGGATGGCGCGCAGGCAGACCCACACGCCGACCAGCGCCACGATCAGCACCATCACCGCGAACACGATGGAGAGCGTGCCCTGGACGAAGGTATTGCGGATGATCTTGTCCATATCGTGGATCTGCTGATTCAGCGCGGCGACGTCCTTGACGCCCTTCGGCAGCTGCCCCGCATCGCGCGCGGCGATGTAGGCGTTCTGCTTGTCGATGGTGTTGTTGTGCAGCGTCCAGTAGCCGATCTTCGGATCACCCGAGAAGATCTTCTGGAACGAGGCCGTCATGGTGACGATCAGGTCCCAGACCAGCGGAAGCGCCGGAATCCAGGCCCATTTCACCAGCCCCTTCTTGACCACGATCACCAGCACCACCGTCAGCGCGATCGCGGCCAGCAGCTGGTTGGAGATGCCGAACAGCGGGTACAGGGTGTTGATGCCGCCCAGCGGGTCGGTGACACCCATCAGCAGCACCGAACCCCACGCGGCCACGACCACGCCGGAGCAGATGAACACGCCCGGCCACCACGACGGATCCCGGAACTTCTTGGCCACGCCGCCCAGGTTGCCCAGCGAATCGGAGAGCATGAACCGCGCGACGCGGGTGCCCGCGTCGATGGTGGTGAGGATGAACAGCGCCTCGAACATGATGGCGAAGTGGTACCAGAACGCCTTGAGCGAGGTGCCGCCGATGAACTTGTGCATCACCTCGGTCATGCCGATCGCGAGGGTGGGCGCGCCACCGGTGCGCGAGTAGACCCGGGACTCACCGACGCTCTGCGCCATGTCGTTGAGGTACTTCGCGTCGATCGGGCTGCCGCCCACACCGAGCTTGTTCACGCTGTCGGCCGCGGCCTGCGCGGAGGTGAGGCCGGGGCTGTTGATGGCGAAGTACAGGTGCTGATCCAGGATCGACGCCGCGATGATCGCCATGACCGCCACGAACGACTCCATCAGCATGCCGCCGTAGCCGATCATGCGCGCCTGCGACTGCTTCTCCAGCAGCTTCGGCGTGGTGCCCGAGGACACCAGCGAGTGGAAGCCGGACAGCGCGCCGCAGGCGATGGTGATGAACAGGAACGGGAACAGGCTGCCCGCGAAGGACGGACCGTTGCTGTTGGACGCGAACTGGGAGACCGCGGGGGCCTGCAGTACCGGCATGGTGACCAGCACGCCGATGGCGAGCAGGCCGATGGTGCCGATCTTCATGAAGGTGGACAGGTAGTCGCGCGGAGCCAGCAGCAGCCACACCGGCAGCACCGAGGCGATGAAGCCGTAGATGATCAGCATCCAGGCGATGGTGGTGCCGGACAGCGTGAACAGGTCGCGGCCCCAACCGGATTGGGACACCGGATTGCCGAGCAGAATCGCCGCCAGCAGCAGCACGAAGCCGAACAGCGACACCTCGCCGACCTTGCCGGGCCGGAAGAAGCGCAGGTACAGGCCCATGAACAGGGCGATCGGGATGGTCATCGAAATGGAGAACACACCCCACGGGCTGCCGCCCTCGAGTGCGCCGGTGGTCGGATTCTTGGTCGCGGCAAGGGCATTCACCACGACGATGCCCAGCACCGCGAGCAGGATCATCATGATCACCAGCACCGCGATGATGGCCGCGATGCCGCCGACCACGCCGAGCTCGTCGCGCGCCATCTGGCCCAGCGACCGGCCGCGGCGCTTCACCGAGGCCCACAGCACCAGGTAGTCCTGCACCGCACCGGCCAGCACCACGCCGACGATGATCCAGATGGTGCCGGGCAGATAGCCCATCTGCGCGGCCAGCACCGGGCCGACCAGCGGGCCGGCGCCCGCGATGGCGGCGAAGTGGTGGCCGAACAGGACCCGGCGGTCCATCGGCATGTAGTCCTTGCCGTTCTCCATCTCCTCGGCGGGAGTGGCGACGTCATCGCGCGGCTTGGTGATCCGGTATTCGATGAGCCGGGCGTAGAACTGGTACGCGAGTACGTAAGTGCAGAGGGCGGCGATGACGATCCACACCGCGTTCACGTTCTCGCCGCGCATGAAAGCGAGGATGGCCCAGGCGATTGCGCCGATGACGGCGATGACGAGGAAGATGCCCTTCTTCGCGGGCGTCATGGGCGTCCGGTCCACGACACCTACCGGAGGTAGGTCGGGATCCGTCCGGAGGTATTCGATGGTCGCCATGCGACAACTCTCCCTGCGGTACTGCGGCTTCTAACTGAAATGGTCACAACGTAGCCCAACCGACATGCGAGTGAACCGGCTTCGACCGGCTGTTCACCTGCTGTCGTACCGCCAGGTACGGGTGGCCCGGCGGACGCTGCGGCCGGCGCGCGGGGGTGGTGCGGGCCAGTCGGATTCCCGCGACTTCGCGTGTTTGCCGCGTGTCGCAGATTGCTCCCCGTATGCTGCCATGCTGGTTCGAGATCTGCGTCACTGTGGTCCTTTAGTTCGTTTAGTTCACGGAGATATATCTTTGGCGAGCGAATGGGCGGCCCGGCCCGGTGGAATGGATCGGCGTAGCCTGCTGCGCTCGGCCGCGCTGGCGGCGCTGCTGGCCGCGGGCGGCTGCGCTGGCCGGGGCGACGACGCGGTCACCTTCTTCTTCCAGGCGCGGCCCGAGGAGGCCCGGGCGCGGCTGCGCATCATCGACGAATTCCACCGGCGGCGACCGGATATCAGGATCCGCACCATCATGTCCGGGCCCGACCCCCTGCAGCAGATGCTCACCTACTGCGCAGGCGGCAAATGCCCCGATGTGCTGATGGCGTGGGAGCTGCTCTACGCCGGGCTCGCCGATCGGGGTGTGCTGGCGGATCTGCGCGAATACCTGGACCGGGAGCCGGATTACGCCACCCGGCTGCGCGCCGACGGGTACGCGACGCTGCGCGACACCTTCGTCTGGGACGGCGGGCAGTACGCGCTGCCGGAGCAGTGGTCGGGGGTGTTCCTCTACTACAACCGGAAGCTGTTCGCCGAGGCCGGGATTCGCCCGCCCGCCCGCTGGTCCGAGGCCTGGACCTTCGCGGAGTTCCTGGCGGCCGCGCGGGCGCTCACCCACCGCGACGCCGACGGGCGCACCGGGCAGTGGGGATTCGTGGACGCCTGGGTGCCCTACTTCTCGGCGGCCTGCTTCGGTATGAACAACGGCGTCGAATGGTTCAGTCCGCCGGTGCGGCCCACCAGCACCAATCTCGGGGATCCGCGGTTCGCGGCCGGGTTCCAGTTCTATGCCGACCTGGCCGTGCGGCACCGGGTCGCGCCCAGTGTCGGTGACCGGCAATCGGTTTCGGCGCAGGATCTGTTCCGCAGCGGGCGGGCCGCCATGCTCATGGGCGGGCACTGGTTGTACTCGGAGTTCACCGGGCACGACGACCTCGACTTCGATGTCACGGTGCTGCCGATCGGGCCGGACGGGGGTCCGGGCGCGATCACCGATATCGGCAGCACCGGACTGGCCATCGCGGCGAGCAGTCCGCGGCGCGAACAGGCCTGGGAATTCGTGAAGTTCGCGACCGGGCCCGAGGGGCAGGCCATCATCGCGGAGTCGGGTCTGTTCGTGCCGGTCCTGCGATCGGCCATGCAGTCACCGGGATTCGCCGCGGCCCACCCGGCGCTGCGCAATCTCGAGGTCTTCACCGAGGGGCCGGAGAATTCGCGTCCGCTGGCCGTGACGCCCGTGTGGGGCAAGGTGGAGGCGCTGCTCGAGCGCGGATGCAATCGAGTGCTGCGGGGCGCGGCGACAGCGGCCTCGCTAGGCGGGCAGACCAGCGCCGATATCGATCAGCTACTGCGGGCGGCGGTATGAGGGGTGGGCCGGTGCTGGAGCGGCGGCGGGCGCGCGCCGGAAGGCTTTTCGTGGCACCGAATCTGGCCGCCATTCTGGTGTTCATGCTGTTCCCGCTGGGGTTTTCGCTGTATCTGAGCTTCCACTCCTGGGATCTGTTCAGCCCGCCGCGGTTCGTGGGTGTGGCGAACTATCGGCGGCTGTTCTCCGCGGACCCGCTGTTCTATATCGCCCTGCGGAATACGGCGGTGTTCACGATCCTGACGCTGGTGCCGACCGTGGCGGTCAGCCTCGCCGTCGCGGGGCTGCTGAATCGGAAGCTGCGCGGTGTCGGGGTGTTCCGGACCGTGGCGTTCCTGCCGCTGGTGGCGTCGACCGTCGCCATGGCGGTGGTGTTCCGCTTCATCTTCGCCAGCGATGACGGGCTCGCCAATATCCTCCTGGGCCGGCTCGGCCTCGGCCCGGTGCCGTGGCTGACCGATCCGCAGTGGGCCATGGTCTCGCTGAGCCTGGTGACGGTGTGGAAATCGGTGCCCTTCGCCACCGTCATCCTGCTCGCGGCCATGCAGGGCGTCCCCGAAAACCTGTACGAGGCAGCGAAAATCGACGGCGCGAACGCCTGGCGGCGTTTCCGCTCGATCACCATCCCGCTGATTCGCGGCGCGCTCTCCTTCGTCCTGGTCATCACCGTCATCAACTCGGTCCAGGCCTTCGACCAGGCCTATGCCCTGACCGGCAGCAATGGCGGCCCCGAGACCGGCACCTACGTCCTGGGAATCATGCTGTTCCAGAACGCCTTCCGCTTCTACGAGGTCGGCTACGCCTGCGCCCTGGCCTGGGTGATCTTCGCAATCCTGCTGGCCTTCACCCTGATCCAGCAATGGCTGGCCCGACGAGCCGAGGCGGAGCTTTGAGCCGAGGCGGAGTGGTGCGGCGCCTGATCACCGGAGTGCTGACCTATCTGGCGCTGATCGTGGTGGCGTGGTGCGCGCTGACCCCGATCCTGTGGTCCGTCTCGGCCTCCCTGAAGTCCGACGGTGAGCTGACCGACGCGGCACCGCTGCCGTCGCACCCCCGATGGTCCAACTACCGGGAGGCTTTCGACGCCATCCCGCTCGGCCGCATGCTGCTCAACACCGTCGCCTACGCCGCCTGCGTGACCGCCGGCCAGGTCTTCTTCTGCTCTCTGGCCGGATACGCCTTCGCCCGCCTGCGTTTCGCCGGCCGCGAGGTGCTGTTCGTGGGCTACCTGGCCACCCTCATGGTCCCGCTCACCGTCACCGTCATCCCGCAGTTCCTGCTCATGCGGGCCTTCGGCTGGATGGACACCCCCTGGGCGATGATCGTTCCCGGTCTCTTCGGGAGCGCCTTCGGCACGTACCTGATGCGCCAGTTCTTCCGCACCCTCCCCATCGAACTGGAGGAGGCGGCCATCCTGGACGGCTGCACCCCGTGGCAGACCTATTGGCGAGTCCTGTTGCCGCACACCAAACCGGCGGTCATGGTCCTGGCGGTCCTCACCTGGATCACCGTCTGGAACGACTTCCTCTGGCCCTTGATCATGATTCAACGCAACGACTACGCGACCGCCACCCTGGGTCTCGTCCGGCTCCAGGGGCAGTACTCGACCAACTGGCCGCTGCTCATGGCCGCGGCCACGGTCATCCTGCTGCCGCTGCTGCTGCTCTATGCGCTCGCTCAGCGCGCCTTCGTCCGCGGCATCGCCCTCTCCGGCCTGGGTGGCCGCTGATGGGCAGGACCGGTACCCGGTCGGGCATGCGCTGAGCCCATGCCCGACCTACCGGTTAGCCGACCCGTGCCGCTTCGCGGCTGAGGATGCGTTCGCGTTGTTCTTCGAACCGGATGACGTCGCGACCGAGTTTCTCGAGGTACTGGTCGAGTACGTCGCGACTGCGTTCGCCACGCGCGGTGAAATCGGTGCGCTTGAAGACGTTCCAGATGCGCAGGACCGGCAACAGGACCTCGTCCAGATGCTGGCGCAGATCGTAGATTCCGTGCTTGACCATCAAGACGCCGTTGCGACGCCAGTTCGGCATGCCGGTGCCGGGCATGGCGAAGGTCATCACGATCTTGGTCACCGACTCCATCGCCTGGTCGGGCGCGACGTCGAAGGCGGCACCGGTGATGTTGCGATAGAACATCATGTGCAGGTTCTCGTCGGCCGCAATGCGTTGCAGCATCCGATCGGCGATCGGGTCGTCGCAGACCCGTCCGGTGCTGCGATGGCTGACCCGGGTGGCCAACTCCTGGAAGGTCACGTACGCGACCTGATCGAGGACGCCGCCGAAGCCATCCGGCGCGTGGACGCCGCGGGTCAGGTGCACCATCCGGTCGTTCTCCAGCGCGATGGGGTCGACAGCGCGGGTGCACACCAGGTAGTCCCGCATGGCGATCGCGTGGCGGTTCTCCTCGGCGGTCCAGCGGCCGACCCAGGTGCCCCACGCGCCGTCCCGGGAGAAGTTCTCGGCGATCACCCGGTGGTAGGAGGGCAGGTTGTCCTCGGTGAGCAGGTTCGTGATCATCGCGATCCTGGCGACCTGGGAGAGGCGTGACTGCTCGGGCTCCCAATCGTCGCCACCCATGGCCGCGAAGTTGCGGCCCTCGCTCCAGGGCACATAGTCGTGCGGACACCAGTCCTTCGCCGTGGACAGATGCCGGTCGATATTGGCCGCGACAACCGGCTCCAATTCCGTCAGTAACTCGATTTGCGTCAAGTCCCTAGCCATACAGCGCCTTTCGGATTCGGTGGAAAAAACCACGGAACATACCGCTGTTCATGCATCACTGACTGCGCGGCATCGCCGCGCCTATACCCTAGACGGACGCGATGGGATTGGGGCGTATCCGGCCCACCAGTCGAACCGCCGAGACGAATTTGCCGCATTTGTGACGACCATCACGATCGTGGCGTTCGCGCTGGTGAGAGTCGGTGGGGAAGGGTCTGTTCGGGGTCCTCGCAGTTTGCGAATGGTGTGCATGGGTATCGGTCTGTTTCGTGCGAGATGCGACGGAACCGAACAGGGCCGGCTTTCCGCTGCGGAGGTCGGTCGCCGCGAGTGCCATGGGCAATGCCACCGAGTGGTTCGACTACGGCGTGTACGCCGCCACGGCCGGCTACCTCACGTCCGCCTTCTTCCCGGGCTCGCTGGGCACCCTCGGCACCATGCTGGGCTTCGCGATCTCGTTCGTGCTGCGCCCGCTGGGCGGCATGGTGTGGGGTCCGCTGGGCGACCGCATCGGCCGCAAGGCCGTGCTGGCGACCACGATCCTGATCATGTCGGTGGCCACCGGGGCCATCGGCATCCTGCCGACCCATGCCGCGGCCGGTGTGCTCGCGCCGATCCTGCTGATCCTGCTGCGGGTGGTGCAGGGGTTCTCCACCGGCGGAGAATATGGCGGCGCCGCAACCTATCTCGCGGAATGCGCGGAGGACCGCAGGCGCGGATTCCTGGGTAGTTTCCTCGAATTCGGCACGCTCGCGGGCTTTGTCGGCGGTTCGGCGGTGGTGCTGGCCTGCCAGCTGGCGCTCGGTTCGGACGCCATGTACGCCGGCGGCTGGCGTATCCCGTTCCTGCTGGCCGTCCCCCTGGGCCTGACCGGCTGGTATCTGCGCAGCAAGCTGGACGAGTCCCCGGTCTTCACCGAGCTGTCCGAGCAGGACGACCGGACCGCCCCGCCGGGCGGGCTGCGCCAGGTGCTCACCATCTACCGGCGCGAACTGCTCACCCTGATCGGGCTGGTGGTGGCGCTCAACGTGGTGAACTACACGCTGCTCACGTATCAGCCCACCTACCTGCAGCACACCATCGGCCTGGGCGAATCCACCACCACCGCCATGATGCTCATCGGCCAGCTGGTGATGATGGCGTCGCTGCCGTTGTTCGGCCGCCTCTCCGACCGGGTCGGCCGACGCCCGCTGTGGCTGGTCTCGCTGGTGGGGCTCACCGTCCTCGCGGTGCCCATGTACTGGCTGATGGGCCGCGGGACCGTCTGGGCCGTCATCGGATTCGTGGTGCTGGGCCTGCTGTACATACCGCAGCTGTCCACCATCAGCTCGACCTTCCCGGCCATCTTCCCCACCCACGTGCGCTATGCGGGATTCGCGTTGGGCTACAACGTATCCACGGCCGTCTTCGGCGGAACCGCCCCGCTGGTCAACGAGGCGGTCATCGAGCGCACCGGCTGGTCCCTGTTCCCCGCGGGCTATATGGTCGCCGCCTCGCTGATCGGCCTGGTCGCCTGCGCTTTCCTGCGCGAAACCGCCGGAACCTCACTGCACGGCACCGAGATTCCCGCCGCCGAGCGCACACCCGTCGCGAGCACGAGCCGCGAACTGCCCTCCCTCAGTGCGGAAGGTTGACGGCACGCCGGTGTGGGTAAAGAACCCAGCATCCGTCGTTGTCGACCACTGGGGGAAATGTGCCCGAACCTGACGGTCAACTCTCTGAAATCTCCACCACCGCTCCGACATTCGTTTTCGTCCACGGCTTGACGAGCAACAGTTTCTTCTGGACGCCGGTCGTGCGCGAACTGGCATTGCTCGGACACCGCAGCCTGCCCGTGGACCTGCCCGGCCACGGGCTCGACGGCTCGATACCGCTGTCGTATCAGGCGCAGGACATTGCCGCATTCACCACCGGGCCGTCGCCGATGGCGGCAATCACCGTGCAGGACAATGTCACCCACGTCATCGACGCGGTGCGGCAGGTGCGGCGGCACGGCCCGGTGATCCTGGTCGGTCACAGCCTCGGCGGCATCACGATCGGTCTGGTCGGCAATGCCATACCCGAAGCCATTCAGCGCATCGTCTACCTGTCCGCCTTCTGCCCGTCGACCCCGGACGCGCCCAGCGCCATGGCGCTGAGCCAGACACCCGAAGCCTTGAAGGACGTCCCGATCCCGAATCCGGACCATTCGCTCTTTCTGGGAATGGAACCGGTATCCCGCGGCCTCATCCGATTCAACCTGCGTTCGGCCGATCCCGAAGCGCTCGAGGATTTCCGGGTGACCAATATGCCCGAGGCCACGCTCGAGCAGATGCTCCTGGTACTCAACTTCGGAATGCAGCCCGAGGACGGCGCGCAAACCAATTTCGCCGACGCCCGGGTCGAGGCCGACACCTGGGGGCGAATTCCCCGCAGCTACATACGTCTCACCCGGGACAATGTCATCTCCGCGGCGCTGGCCACGAAAATGATCGACGACGCCGACCGCCTCACCCCGGACAATCCCTTCGACGTGCACAGCCTCGAGGCCGGGCATGCCGGTGTCATGTTCCGGGCTCGCGAACTGGCGGCCATCCTCGATCGGCTCGTCTGAACCGACGATCAAGGCCGCCAATTGGTTTCGTCTGCGTCCGGTCGCGCTGGGCGGATCGACCGAGGCTGTCGACTCGGCTCGGAGCGCTGGGTCGCCGGTACTCCGGCCGGAAGCAGAGATTCGGCGCTGTCTTGCGTTCGTGCGTCATCCGTCGGCGAGGCGTTGATGGTGGCGGGTGGCGGAAGTGGTTCGGCGCGGCGGCTACGGGTCAGCTACCGTGCACTGAATAATGCTGTGGATGAGCGCGATCCGGTGGAATCGTCGGTCGGTATTGGCTTCGATGGCCGTGTTGTCGGTGGGGGCTGGGCTCGGCGGGCGAACCGCGATCGCGCGGGCGGCGGCGACCACGCGGTACACGATGACCGCGTTCACCAATGGCAGCGATACCGACCTGTATGTCTATGAATCCGAGGACGCGGCACACTTCACGCTGCTGCGCGCCGGCGCCTACCGCCCGGCGGCCGGGCTGGTGCGGGATCCCAGTTTGCTCCGGCATTCCGACGAGGCCTACTACATCGCGTACACCACTGCCGGAGACGGTCACACCATCGGATTCGCCCGTAGCACCGACCGGCTCACCTGGACTCACCTGTCGGATTATCCGGTCCCGGTGTCGGGAGCCGAAGCTGCCTGGGCGCCAACATGGTTCGACCTCATTCCCGGATATGTCGGAGTGCTCGTCTCCATCTCGCAGGGGTATGGCTTCCGGCCCTATCTGATCGTCACGGCCGATCCGGCGCGGCCGGTGTGGAGCTCACCGATTCCGCTCGCGGGGATCGGGCCGCAGCGGCCGGGGCACCTCGGCTACATCGACACTGCCGTCGTGGCGCGCGACGGCAGCTACTACGCCTTCACGAAAAACGAATCGAGCAAGTACATCGAGCTTGCGGTCGCTACTACGCCGCTGGGGCCGTACCGGTTCATCGGCACCGGCGACTGGGCCGGGTGGGGTACACCGCGGGAGGGTCACTGCGTGATCGAACTACCCGACGGAGGACACCGGATCTACTTCGACGCCTACACGGAGAAGAGGTACTTCTACAGCGACAGCCACGACGGATTCCGCACCTGGACCGCACCCGTCGAGCTGCCAGGATTGTCCGGAACCGTCCGCCATGTCACGGTCCTGCCCGAACCTGCCGGCGCCCAGTAGTAAGCGCCAATGCTGGTATTCTCGGATATCCGAGATGGAGTTCCTGGATGTCTGGAGGCGTCTCATGGCCGGTTCGAAGACCCCGATCGAGATCGATGAGGAAGCTCTAGCAATCGCTGCCGAGGTCCTGGGTACCAAGACCAAGAAAGATACGGTCAACGCTGCGCTCCGCGAGGTGGGACAGCGGCTGGTTCGTATCCGAGCCCTCGCCAGGCTTGGCGAGATGGCCGATCGCGGTGACTTCGACGAGTTTCTCGACAACAAGGCGGCCTACCGCAAGTGACCCCTGCCCTCTATCTCATCGATACATCGGGCCTCTTCCGAATCCTGCAGGACAAACTCCGTCAAGCATGGATGGATCAGCTGACGGCGGGTGTCATCGCAACCTGTCCGGCTGTCGAACTCGAGTTTCTCTACTCGGCACGCTCATTGGCGGACAGGCTCGAGAAGCAACGACTGCTCCGGGACCTGTTCGGTTGGGTAGCCATGCCGGATCGCGTATACGAGCGTGCTGAAACCGTTCAACAGCTGATGACCGAGCAGGGAATCCATCGCTCGGCTGGACCGGTCGATCTGCTCATCGCCGCGACCGCCGAGCATCATCGGCTCACGATGCTGTGCGACGATCGCGACTTCAAGTCCATCGCGCGAATTACCGGCCAGCCAGTCGTTTTCGTCACCGAACCACTGTCCTAGCTCGCCGCATGACCTCATGGCGAAGCGATAGTTATTGTCCTGTCCGCGATTACGGGGTGGCGGCCGCGTAGCGGTGGGCGAGGGTGCGGATGTGGGTGACGAGTTCGGGTGGATCGGTGACGCGGAAATCCATCATCAGCATGCTGAGGTAGATGGCGATGGTTTCCAGGCGGTCGGCTCCGGTCAGCAGGAGGCAGGAGGTGTCGTCGAGGGGTTCGACGACGCCGACTGTGGGGTTGATCCGGGCTATGACGGTTTCGGCGGGGGCCAGGACGGTGACGCGGGCGTGGACTTGCCAACCCGTGGTGGCTATTTCGCGCAGGACGAAGGCGACGAGATCGGAGTCGGGGAGTGGGCGTGGGGCGAAATGGCGTGTGCCGGGAGTGATTTCGGTGATCGACGCCACCGGGAGTGCCTGCCAGGAGTGGGATTCGAGACTGTAGGCGACCAGGTACCAGCGGCGTTGCCAGCTGATCAACCGGTAGGGCTCGAGTTCGGTGGCGTCGGCGCGCAGGGTGGTGGCGGCGCGGATGGCGGTGGCGAGGGTGGCGAGGGTTTCGGCGGGGACGGGGGTGTCGGGTTCCCGGGAGCCGGTGACGGCGGGGCCGATGTCGGTGACGGAACGCAATGCGGTGACCTTGCGTTGCAGGCGTTTCGGGAGGATGCGGTCCATTTTCGCCTGGGCGCGTTCGAGATTGGCGTGGATGTCGGCGATGCCGGTGCTGCCATCGGCGGCCACGTTCATGGCGACGGCAACCGCGACGGCCTCGTCGTCGTCGAGCAGCAGCGGGGGCATGGTGGCGCCCTGGCCGAGGCGGTAGCCGCCGACCGGGCCGCGGGCGGCGTGCACCGGGTAGCCGAGTTCGCGCAGACGCGCGATGTCCTGGCGGAGGGTGCGGTCGGTGACGGAGAGTCGTTCGGCCAGTTCGCGGCCGGTGAGGGTGCGCTCCTGGAGCAGGGACAGCAGGCGCAGCAAACGGGTTGTGGTGGAGGTCACACGGAACCCTTTCGTCCGGCCGGATGATTAGGAAGAAAACCAGCCTAATCGGGTCATACCTTTATCTCAACGGATCGAAACGACCTGAGAGGCAAGAACAATGAGCGCCAACCCGCAGACCGACAACTCGCCCGCCACCGTCCTCGCCCCGGCCTGGCGCGAGGTTCTCGCGGCGTCGCACCGCGCGCTCGCCGAGGTCGTGGCCGGTGTAGGCGCGGACCAGTGGGACAACCCCACCCCGTGCTCGGAATGGACTGTGACGCAGGTGGTTCAGCACGCGGCCGGTGATCAGCTGGCCTACGCCAAGTTCCTCGGCATCGGTGACGGCCCGGCCTACAACCCGTTCGAGCCCTCCGGGCGCATCGACGGCGGCGCGGTCGAATTGGTCTCCGCCGCAATCGAACCCACCGCCACCGCCTGGGCCACCGTCGCCGACGGCACCGAGACCGTGCCCACCCCGCTGCCGCACGGCGAGCTCCCCACCCCGGTGGCCGCGGTCATGTGCGCGCTCGACGCCGCGGTGCACGCCTGGGACATCGCCATCGGCACCGGGCAGCCCTCGCCGCTCACCGAAGAACTGGCCGGGCACCTGCTCACCGCCGCCCGCGGCCTCGTCGAGCCGCTGCGCGACTACGGCGTCTTCGCGCCCGTCGTCACCGAACTGCCCGCGAGCGGCACCCCGGTGGCCGACGAACTGCTGGCCTACCTCGGCCGCAACCCGCGGGCCTGACGGACCGGCCCCGGACCTGCGGTGACGGCGCGGGCCGCCGGTCCGGGTAGACTCCCACTCTCGTGAGTCTCACCCTCGGAATCGTCGGCCTGCCCAACGTCGGAAAGTCGACGCTGTTCAACGCTCTGACGCGCAATGACGTGCTGGCCGCGAACTACCCGTTCGCCACCATCGAGCCGAATGTCGGTGTGGTGCCGCTGCCGGACCCGAGGTTGAACACGCTGGCCGGCATCTTCGGCTCCGAGCGCCTCGTCCCCGCGGTGGTGTCGTTCGTCGACATCGCGGGCATCGTGAAGGGCGCCTCCGAGGGTGCGGGCCTGGGCAACAAGTTCCTCGCCAATATCCGTGAGGCCGATGCCATCTGCCAGGTCGTGCGCGTCTTCGCCGACGACGACGTGATCCACGTCGACGGCAAGGTGGACCCGCTGTCCGACATCGAGGTGATCGAGACCGAGCTCATCCTGGCCGACCTGCAGACCCTCGAGAAGGCCGTGGCCCGTCTCGACAAGGAAGCCAAGGTCAAGAAGGACCGCAAGCCGGTCGCCGACACCGCCAAGCAGGCGCAGGAGATCCTCAACAGCGGCAAGACCCTGTTCGCCGCCCGCGACCAGCTGGACACCGAGCTGCTGAAGGAACTCTCGCTGCTCACCATCAAGCCGTTCCTCTATGTCTTCAACGCTGACGAGTCGATCCTCACCAACGAGGACAAGAAGGCCGAGCTGAAGGCCGCCGTCGCCCCCGCCGACGCCGTGTTCCTGGACGCCAAGGTCGAGGCCGAACTGCTCGAACTGGACGAGGAATCCGCGCTCGAACTGCTGGAGTCCATCGGCCAGACCGAGCCGGGCCTGCACGCCCTGGCCCGGGCCGGCTTCCACACCCTCGGCCTGCAGACCTACCTCACCGCCGGTCCCAAGGAAGCCCGCGCCTGGACCATCCACCAGGGCGACACCGCCCCCAAGGCCGCCGGCGTCATCCACACCGATTTTGAACGCGGCTTCATCAAGGCCGAGATCGTCGCGTTCACCGACCTCGTCGAGGCCGGCTCCATGGCCGCCGCCAAGTCCGCCGGCAAGGTCCGGATGGAAGGCAAGGACTACGTCATGGCCGACGGCGACGTCGTCGAGTTCCGAAGCGGATTAGCGTCTGCCAAGAAATAGAGCAGGGCGCGCATCGCTGCTGGTAGAGACTCTACTGAGCCCCCGTCCGGTGGCGGATTCCGGGGGTCGTTGCAACACGGTGTTGGTCAACTGGCTTCGGTCAGGAGCTTAGCCAGACGCTCGGCTGGGGTTTCCCAGCCGAGCGTTTTGCGTGGGCGGGAGTTGAGTTCGGCAGCGACTGCATCGAGGTGTTCTCGGGTGTGGACCGATAGGTCGGTGCCCTTGGGGAAGTATTGGCGCAGAAGGCCATTGGTGTTCTCGTTGGATCCGCGTTGCCAGGGGCTGGCGGGGTCGCAGAAGTAGACCGGGATGTCGGTGGCGAGGGTGAATGCCTTGTGCGCGGCCATTTCCGAGCCTTGGTCCCAGGTCAGTGAGCGCCGCAGGTGCGGAGGAAGTGTTCTCACGGTCTCGACCAGGGCATCGCGGGTGCTGGCTGCGGTGTGGTCGCCGGGCAGATATGCCAGCATGACGTAGCGGGTGCTGCGTTCGACCAGGGTGGCGATGGCCGATTTGTGGTCCTTGCCGATAATGAGATCGCCTTCCCAATGTCCCGGAACGGCGCGGTCGGCGGCCTCGGCGGGCCGGTCGCTGATCATCACCATGTCCTTGATGGCGTGGGGCAAGCGCTTGTAGGACTGGCGATGCGGCCGACGCATCGCTCGGCCGGTCCGCAGCGCCTTGGTCAGCTCGCGGCGAAGCTCGCCGCGGCCCTGGACGTAGAGGGCCTGATAGATCGTTTCGTGGACCACGTGCATCTCCGGCCGATTGGGAAACCGAGCACGTAGAGCGTGACAGATCTGCTCGGGGCTCCACCGCAGGTGCAGGTGGTGGGCGATGAAATCACGCAGTTGCCGGTTCTGTCCGATCTTGCCGGGCTTGGGACGGGGGCGACGTGCCTCGGCACGGCGGTGCGCGGCATGGGGCCGATAAGCCCAACGGGATATGTTGCCGTGCACCGGAATTCCGTTGCGGCGGATCTCCCGGCTGATCGTGGAGGGTCTGCGACCCAGCTCCGTGGCTATCTGCCGGATCGTCGCTTTCTCTCGCAGCCGGTCGGCGATATGGATGCGATCGTCCTCGCGCAGGTAGCGAGACGGACCGCAAGCCGAAACCTCCACATGGATCGGGGGTTTCGGCTTGCGGCCGTTGGGCGGCGAGTGCCAGCCGTTGCGCCATCTCTTGCCGGTGCGCGGGTTGATGCCCACGATCCGGCACGCTTCCACGCTGCTGTAACCCTGACGCATGAGCTGGAAGTATGCCTCCCGCTCACGCGTCAGACGGCGTCCGGCATCCCTGGTTCGGTCCTCCCGAATCTTGAACTCCATCGCACCCCTCGAGCTGGGGTGTTGCGACGACCACTAGAACTCAAGGGTTGCCGGGCGGGGCTCAGTCGTCCGTCGGCTCCTCACACTGGGGGTGCAGATCACCGTCAACAGGTGCTGAGCAGATCGATAAATGGACGGGTTTCCGAACATTTCGGCCTGCGGAAATGGGACCGGATCCGGCACGGTGTTCGGGTTCGGATAACGATCTTGATCTCAACCGGTCGGCGCATCACTGCTGGTGAATGATGTCTGGTTGTGGAGGCCGTGATGGGCGCAGTGGTTGGCTTCAGTGTTGATCAACAGCAGCGAATGTGGGGCGGCTGGCGTGGCGGGGAGTCGCTGATGATGATCGCTGATGCTGTGGGCAGTACCCATCCGCGAGTCAGCCGGTTTCTGCGTGCCAGTGGCGGGATCCGGCCGAGTCCTCGTCGACGGCGGGCGGGGCACCTTTCGTTAATTGAGCGGGAGGAGATCTCGCGTGGGATTGCGGTGGGCTGGTCGGCTCGGGTGATCGCGCAACGGATCGGCAGGTCGGCGTCGACGGTGTCGCGGGAGATCGCCCGCAATGGCGGCAGAGGCGTGTATCGGGCTGTGGTCGCCGATACGGCCGCGTTCGAGCGGGCGCGGCGACCGAAACCGAGCAAGCTCGCCACCGATACGTTGCTTCGAGGCTTGGTCGCGGCTCTGCTGGGCGAGGATTGGTCGCCGCAGCAGATCGCCCGGTGGCTCCGCCGCTGCCATCCCGAAGACGCCATGCAGTGGGTCTCGCACGAAACTATCTACCGCGACCTTTACATGCCGACACGTAAAGTTTTCGACCGCAACATGTTTCATCACCTGCGAGGCGATCGCCCGTTCCGCCGGCCGCGGCGCCAAGCCAGGTCGCACGGTCGTGGACGCATTCGGAACATGGTCTCCATCCACGACCGTCCCGCCGAGGCCGATGCCCGTGAGGTGGCCGGGCATTGGGAAGGGGATCTGGTGTTCGGAGTGCGCCCTTCGGCAGTGGCGACGCTGGTGGACCGTGCCACCCGCTACACGATGGTCATCGCACTGCCCGACGGATACAAAGCCGATGCGGTCGCCGAGGCCTTGGCTCGGCATATGGGCACGTTGCCGGCATCACTTCGCAGATCACTGACATGGGACCGCGGCCGAGAAATGGCTGCTCACACCGTGATCACCGAAGCATTGTCGATGCCGGTGTACTTCTGCGATCCGCATCATCCCTGGCAACGTGGCACGAACGAGAACACCAACCGCCTGCTGCGCCAATACCTGCACAAGAGCGCCGACCTGTCGAAGTTCACTGACCAGTTGAGACCAAGATCGTTTTCCGAACGTCTTTACCTGACACCGGCCCAATTGGTGGCCTGGGTCCGTCGACCACACGCACAGGGCAACTCGAAGTCTGCGACCCCGCCAGCCTGGCCACCACCACCACAAAGCGCCCGACTGGGATACCCCAGCCGAGCGTCTGCGTGATCTGCCGACCCGCTGGTGACTCGTCAAGTCAGGCAACCTTGGTCGCCTGACGAGCCATTAGTTGGTGCGGACCTTCAGGCCCGGATTGTCCTTGAGGATGGCCGCGATCGAGACCGCGGTCACGGTGGGCTTGTCGAAGTCACTGATGTCTGGATCCGCGGCGAACTCGTCGCACATCTTCTGGCTCTCCATGCCGTTGGTTTGGATCGCGATGCCCAGTGCCTTGGTGCCGGCGATCAGGGCACCGCCGCTATCGCCGTGCAGCCCACAGATGGCCACGGTGAAGTTGTTTCCACCGGAACCCTTGACTGTTCCACAGTGGTAACCGGTGGTCGAGCCGGAAAGGCACACCGGCTCCCCCTGGACGGCAGCGGCGGTGCCGGTGACCGGTACCGGGGCGTGCCCGGCAGCGCGAACGTAGTTGTTCTGGAAACGCTTTGCGAAGCCGTCGTCGATCTTGATCACCGCGTGGTCGAGTTTTCCGGTTCCCACCTTGGCGACGGTGCCGAAGCGAGGGTTGCCTTGATTGTCCAGCACGTGCGCGATCGATGAGTCGGGAGTGCCCGCGGCAAGTGGGTTCGCGTCGCAATGTCCGGCGGAGATGACCACCGCGTGGCCGGAACCGTCGGTGCCGTTGAAACCGAGCGAGCAGTAACGGGATTCGCCGAAGGCATCCGTGACGAAGTAGGTGTCGCCTCCCATGATGGCATCGGCGGCCGGCTGCGTCGTGGTGCCGCCTTGGGCGACGGTGACCTGTTGGGTGGTGGTGGACCCGGCAACGCCATCGCGGCCGGAGAAGGTGGCGGTGACGGTCGCCTTGCCGGCGTTCTCCGGGCGCCACTCCATGGTGGCAGTGCCGTCGGCGCCGACCGGTACTTCGTTGGAGACGTTCCTGATGCTCTCCTCGTCTACCTCGAACGCGACGGTGCCGCCCGCTGCTGCGGGGTTGACCTTCGCCTTCAGCGTGGTCGCCTTGCCGACGGTGGCTCCCTTGATGGGGTCGAGGGTGATCGTGGTGGTAGCGGGGTTGCTGTCGCCTTTGGCGACGGTGACTTCCTGGGTGGTGGTGGAACCCTTGACACCGTCGCGGCCGGAGAAGGTGACCTTGATGGTCACCTTGCCTGCGGTCTCGGGAGACCAGTCCGTGGTGGCAGTGCCGTCGTCGCCGACCGATACAGCTGAGGCGAACGGTTCGAACTTGCCGCCGTTGACAGCCTCCTCGAAGGTGAGTTCACCGCCCGCTGCTGCGGGGTTGACCCTCACAGTGAGGGTGGTGGGCTTGCCGACGGTGGCGCCGGTGACGGGATTGATGGTGACAGTGGACGACGCGGCCGACGGCTGGGACGAGCCGAGTGCCGACCCCAGCACCGTACGCACGAACTGCAGGAAGTCAGGCAGCTGCAGGCTCGAGCCGTCAGCGACGTCGCGGACGTTCAACGCGATGTCGTTGGCGACCGGGTCGATCGTGGCACTGTTGACGCGGCTGGACTGCGCCGCGGGGAGATTCTGGATCCAGCCGGTCAACTGGCCAAGCTGATCGAGCAGCGTGCGCTCGTTGCGCGGCTGGTCCTTCACCTGGTAACGGGCGACCTCGACAGCAGTACGAGCGGCAGCCTTGTCCGGTCCGTCAGCCAGACCGACCAACGGCGTACCGGACGCGTCCAGCCAGGCACCGGCGAAGGACTCGGGGAACGCCGTGCGGATCGAGTCGGCGAATGACGCCAACTTCTGCCCGGTCTCGGCCCGGTCGAGGTACTGGGCCGGGGTGAGCCCGAGATCGCGCTGGATCGCGGCCACCAGGTCGGCGGGCAACGCGGGCGCGGCAGGCTCGGCATGAACCAGGGACGCGCCAGGCGCGACCAGCAGCAGCGCCGCGGTGCCGATCATCGCGGCGCGGCGGGCATGAAAACTACGCATGAGGGGACTTTCGGATTACATGTACACGAGCACGAGAATCGACACTCGCGACACGAGACGGGGAGGCGATTTCCTTGCGCACATTCAGAACCGCACTCGACGGTGAAGTCACTGCGCAAACGCCGAGAAATGACAAAACCCCGAGGAAAGCAAGAGAATTCAGCTTCGGGATTGTTCACGATGAGGTCTCAGCAGTTGCCGCGACCTTCAACCACTCCAGCTCATCGGGTATTTCCGGCCGGTGGGAGTGTCGGGCCGGAACTACCTGCGGCCGTCGTCAGTTCGCCTTGTGCGTACCGGACGAACCGGTACTCAATAGCTTCTTCAGCTCCGCGACAATGGCATCGAGCCCAAAATTGCCCAGGGAACCCATTCCTCATCTCCTTCGATCAGATGTTGATCGCGAGCCAGTCGCACTCGCGTCGGAGACGTTAGCCAGCACCGGACTCCAAGAGAAATCAAATCGTCGGATCGACCCACAACCATCAATTGTTGTTCTTGACAGTCGCATTCAGCCGACAAATCAGCGTAGCGGCCGGTCCTGGGTGACCACCCACCAGTCACGCGCGAAAACGCTCGACCCTCCTCTGCCGACTGCGGCAGTCCGGGCACTCAGCACCGCCCGCCGCGCCCTGCGCCAACGCCGGCGGATCCGGCGGGGTGTTCAGGTCCGGCAGAGGATCGTTTTCCGAACGGCTGTCGGACTGGGGTGTACCCCAAACGAACAGGTTGCCGAACGCTCCGTCCTGGGGTTCCGGTAGTAATCGCGCGAAAAACAACGACAATGGCTTGACCAGCAATGATGTACTGTGACGGCTTGGGCTGCGGGCGGACCGGGGCGGGCGGACCCGGTTGGTGCTTGGCTTGGCTGCCGATGAGGTCAATCGGTATGCGGGAGGTCAGGTTTCGTGGCGACACGGGTGTTCACGGATGAGGAGTTGTTCCGGTACTTCACGCTCACCCCCGCCGATATCGCGTTCGTGACGCCAGGCCGCGGCGAGCATCTGCGGTTGGTCGCGCAGTGTCTGGGAACTTCATTGGATTTTCGGCGATTACTACCGGGACCCCTTGTGCGTACACACGCACCGGGCCGGTGAGTTTCTCGCAGGTAGAATCAGGGCACCGGGGGCTTTTCGTGCGAAACCACCCATGGTCTCGTCGTCGCCCGGCCAAGGAACATGGACCGCCATGCGGTCCCGGTCAGGAGCGTCGTGATGACGCTACAACACGAGTCGATCCAGCTGGACCACTCTTCGCGCTTCACCCTTCGCACCGCCCTGCCGGCGTCACGGCGGTTACCGACACCGCGAGCACCCCGCCCCGGGGCGGTCGGCGGAGCCTGGTGGCCCCGCACAACCGACTTGGTCGCCGAACTGTCCGATCTCGAGGCTCTACTGGGCCGGCGGGCAGACCGTGTCGACCGAATCATGTACAACATCGACGCCTGGGAACCGGCACCGAGCCGCACGGTAGTCAGCGGGCGATCGGTTCGCCTGGACGGATATCGGCATCTGCCCGCCCACACACTCTGTGTCCTGGGACTCGACCACACCCGCCTCGTCCTGCTGGTGATCCCCTCAGACACCGAGGCCGCCACCGCCCAGGCGTTGCTGTCGGCCGTATCCCGACCGGGCAATGAGCTCACCGCCGCCGAACTCATGGCCGCCGACACCCGCCACACCCTCGATCACTTCCAGAACGAGGACGCGTTGCGCCGCTGGGACGACGAAGGCGGTCACGCCGCGCCGGTGAACCCGACAGATGTACGTTCATCCCTCGCAGTACCCCGGCCCACGGGAGGCCTGATATGACACAGAACCCGCCGCAAAAGAGGGGCAGTGCCGCCGCCGACCGGGGTCTGGGCCGATTCCAGCCCACCACCGGCGGTGGGCAACCATTCGACACGCCGACCCGCACACCGCGGCTGCTGCTGCGCGACCGTGACGAGGAATCCGGTGACCTCGACGGTGCCTGGTGGCCCAGAACCGACAACCTCACCACCGAACTACACGACCTGGTCACCGCCCTCACAACGCGACTGGGCACGACCGCCCGGATCAGCTTCGACTGGAATTCGCTGAGCCTGTCCCAACGCCGCATCGACGCTCCCGACGGGATCGAGGTCACCGGACCGCTTCCGGGCCAGCCACCTCAGGTGATGTATGTCTTCGGCCCGCACGATCGGCGCCTTCGATTGTTGGTGATCGATCCCGCCACCACCACCGACCGCGCCGACGCGCAGATGCACAGAGCCGTCAGCACGATCGCTGACCAGCCGGAATCATGAACTAAGGGTTCCGGTAGAAGCCGCCGAAAATCCAATGAAGTTCGGCGAACCTCCGGTGCCGCACTGCCTTTGCGGCTGGTGACACGATCCTTACCGGCACCCCAACTGGTACGCGGTCACGTCCTTCGCGTCGTTGTAGCCCTCGTTGATCCGGAACTTGGCCATGCTCAGTCCTTCCTGCGGTGAAAGATCAAATCCCGGAGAGGGTACGCCTACCCACCGACAAGGTTCTGTAAGAGTCAGCGCCAGTTGAGGTTCCATGTCCTCCTGAAACTAGGCGCGCCATGCCGGGGTCCCGGTGCGCAGGACAGGACTCTGGTCTGCGAGCCGCACAGTGAAAGCCATGCGGCTCAGGCTACCGATCGGGCGATTGCCCTGCACCGCAATCACATTCGTTGTACTCCGGCACCTACTGGCCGAAGAACGCCCCAGGATTACGACGTACCTGCAGCATGACTTCAAGAGGGGTCGTCCCCAGGCGGGTGTCCACAGGAGCAGGTGCAGGCGGGGCGGGGACCTCGGCGCCGAGTTTCGCCCACGGGAACTGCTCGAACAACTCCGCGTACTTGGCGTGGTCGAGGATCACTTCCTCACCCTTGTCGAACCACTTCAGCACGAAGCACTTCTCGCGGTGTCCCTCGACGACCTTCCCCTTGTGGTGGATGACGTCGTTGCGGATCCAGCGCAGGTCCCCGAAGTAGCCGATCTTGACGTCGTCCGGGGTGGCCTTGCCCAGCAGCGGGGCGAACCGGGGCTTGAAGTGGGCATTCCATTCTTCGTAGAACGACGGGATCCAAGCCCGGTTGAACCATTTGTGGTACTCGCCGCCCGGCCCGAACGGCTGCGTCTGGTTGTCGATTTGGAACGTCGACAAGCCGGACACGGTTGTCACGTCTATCCCTTTGACCGGGTGGGCGATGTCGATGTACAGCGGCTGGTTGCGGGATGCCGAGTACGACTGCTGCATCTTCTTGATTGCGAACAATGCACCCCCGCTCGGGGACAGTCGCGCCATCAGAACGTGCCGGCGGAGTGATTCGAACAACTCCTCGGCGATAGCTTGAGATTCACTCACGCGGCCATCATCCGCCTCACTACCGACATCACGCGATCAGTTTTCCCGCGCCTCGTTGTAGCGCTGACGTGTCGGTTGTCGGCTCCGAAGGAACGAATCCCGACCGTCTGCGGCGGCATCAGGCTACCGATCCGGCGATTGCCCTGCACCGCAATCACATTCGGCACATAGCCTTCGGTACCGGCGGACAGGCAGCGTTTTCCGGGCGAAGTCGTGTCAGTTGTCGGCTCCGAAGGAACGAATCCTGACCGACCTCGCCCGGGTCTCATGCATAGATGCTTACATCTCCACATTCGAATTTGGGGCTCAAGTCCCGCACGCGTGCCCATACCTGCCCATACACGCACATACTGGCCCGTACTGCGTGTATGGACAGGTATTACTCAGATATGGACGGGAGGGCGGCCAGGCGGGCAGCGAGTTCGGCGGCGCGCCGGCGCGCGAGTTCCTGCGTCACCGCGTCGGCTTGACTCGCCCCGGCCAGCAGCAGCGCCGAGAGAGCGACGTGGCGGGGTGTGCCGTCGCCGAGTACCGCCATGATCCGGTCCGCGGCCTTCTCCAGCGCTTCGGCGGCGTCGCTGGCGACGTACAGCGAGGTGCGACGCATCCCGGGAGGGTCGGCCCGTGCTGCGTCCTTACCTGTCCGTACACGGTCCGTACCCGTCCTTACCTGTGTATGGGCAGGTGTGGGCTGAGGGGCGGCGGGTGCGCCGACTGGGATATTCAGGTCGATGCGGGACCGCAGGACTTCGTTCGGGTCGGTCCCGGACATATCCGGTTCGGATTGCGGCTTGCGGCGGCGGGTGGTCATGACACCACCGCCGGCACCAGGGTCGGATCCAGGCGCATCGCCAGGGCACGGAAGTTCTCGGCGGTGGCGGACTCG
This sequence comes from Nocardia sp. NPDC059228, assembly GCF_042754245.1. Taxonomy (NCBI): domain Bacteria; kingdom Bacillati; phylum Actinomycetota; class Actinomycetes; order Mycobacteriales; family Nocardiaceae; genus Nocardia; species Nocardia sp. NPDC059228. Next base: position 123,316 of record NZ_JBHZAL010000022.1, read on the forward strand.
GGCGCGTACGCGAACACCGTGGTGTGCTCGCGCCAGGCTTCGCGTACTTCCTTCTTGTCCTTGATCACGGCCAGCACGTCGAGCTGGTGCTTCTGGAATGCCGCGAGAGTGGAAGTCGCGATGCCCCCTCGGCGGCCGTCGTACATGTTCACGATCAGACCCGCGATTTCGAGCTGGATCTTCAGACCCTGCTGCAAGGTCGTCATCTGCCGCAGGAACAGTCGCAAGGCTTTGACGCTCGAGTCTTCGGCCTGCACCGGGATCACGATCGTCCCCTGTATCGGATCCCCGGGAGGGCGCCGGCGGGCGGCGGCCAGGCCGTTGTCGTTGAGCGCACCCAGCGACGGCGGGCAGTCGATGACGACGTCATCGAAGACACCGTGCAAGGGCTCAAGAAAATTGCTGAGCAGGTATTCGCGCCCGGTGCGCCCGTACATCTGAGGTTCCAGCAGGAACATGTCGTCACTGGTCGGGACCACGAACAAGCCGTTGTCGATCTGCTGCACCAGCTCACCCAGCTCGCCGGTCCACTGCCCCAGCAGCGCCCGAGCGAGGTTCGCTCCGCCCGCCGGGGCCGCGGTCGCGCCGATCGCGTCAGTGAGGTGGCCTTGCGGATCGAGGTCCACGGCGAGCACACGCCGGCCTCGTTCGGCCAGAGCGGCAGACAGGTTGATGGTGTCGACGGTCTTGCCGACTCCGCCCTTCTGGTTGGCAATCGCATAGATTCGCACGCCAGCACCGTACTGCCCGGACGCTCCATACACGGGTGCACGCGCCATCTACGCGTGTATGGACACTGTATGGACGTGGCATACACACCCATACCTGCGGCGGGTGTGCCATCGCAATCGCCCGGACCGGACTGTCCAGACAACCCGAGTGGCAGTTCTAAAACTGCTAAAATGGGAGGTGGCAGTTCCAAAACTGCCCGCTGGACGGATGGAGGAGTCCCGATGACAGCTCTCGCCGAAATCCTGACCGAGGACCAGCGTCTGCTGCTCGCCGCGGCCGGACCCTCGACGCTCCTGCGCGTGTTCACCGATCCGGACTACGGGATCACCGCCCTGTTCGATTCGCATCGCAGCTGCACCATCGTGGATGAGGTGTACGCGCTGCGCCCGGAATGGAAGGCCGCGCGTGTGACCTTCGCCGTGGATCCCAAGCACGGCGTCCACCTCATGCGCTCGCTTCTCCGCGACAGTCCCGATGCCCCGAAGGTCTCGATCTCGCGCAAACGGCTGCACACGTACGCGGCGAGCCTGCCGCCGGCATGGGTCGAAGCCTTGCGCGGACTGCGCGGCTCCTACCGGCTGAAAATCGACGACGCGGTATGGCAGGCATTGCTGCTCCCGGGTCGGCCCTACCGGGATCAGATGGAACAGATCAACGGCAGTTCTAAAACTGCCCATGCTGCTACTGTAGATCGCATGCCGACCGAGCATGAGTACGAACCGGTCGAAACCGTGGCGCTGGGCGACAAGGTGGCCGAACTGCTCGCCGCTTGGGAGTCCGGGGAGCCGTTGACCGGCGGGCAGTTGTTCGGCCTGCCGCCGCTGGACGGGGACGTGTGGGTCGATATCGCCGGCGCATCGGTGATCACCCGTGTCGAACCCAAGACCATCACGTCATTCCTGTCGCGCGGCAAGCCGAAGGCGTGCCCGTTCCCCACCCCGAGCAAGTTCCTCGGACGGCTCTACTGGCCCGCTACCACGCTGTTGTCGTGGACCACCCAATACAAGCTGGTCCGCCGGACCGATCTATCCGGGTAGTAGATCCGCGGTAGCCCTGCGCAACTCGCGCGCGGGCACCCTCCCCTCTCTGTGCAGGCCTGGCCTCGCCGAGAGCAGGGGTCCGGGGGCAGAGCCCCCGTGTGCGGCCGACCGGCCGCAGTCATCCCGGAGTGGAGCGCGGATCTGGTGTGGTGGGGTTTCCTCTCCGCTTGGCCTGGGGCGTCTCGATCACACGGGCGTCGGGTGTCGAGGGTGGCGCTTGCGACATCGGCTTGCCGACGCCGTAGGCGCCCTTGATACCCGATGGTCGTGTGATAGCCCCAGATCAGGCCAAGCGGAGAGGAAACCCCACCACGACGGCCGTGCGGAACAACGGCGCGAGCTTCGCTCGCGGAACTACGTCGATCTCCTGCACTCGCACAGCGCATCGGTTCGCATCCGAACTCCGGCGCACCACCGACCGGCCGCCGACCGCGTCAGGAACCAGCCACGGCACACGAGCCCGGCGCGAAACCGCCGCGTCCACGCACGACGTGCCCAGCAAGCCGGAGGTGACCCAACTTAGGGCCGCTGGCAACAGCGTGGCGAACAAAGGCCGTTCACGGCCGACTTCGACACGCTAGCCCGGCCCGGAACCACCAACCCAACGCAACATAACCACCCAACCCAACCACCCACCCAACTCATCGATTCTCCCCGGATACCTACCCTTACCTACCACCAAAAAGAGTCCCACCACCCACCCAATGGAGAGCACATGCACACGCAGTGGGTATGTGCTCTCCATTGGGTGGGTGGTGGGACGGACACCCTCGAAAACCCAGATCAGGGTAGGTATCCGGGGAGAATCGATGTCGAAATAAGTCGTGAACGCAGTTCACGACTTATTTCGATCTTCTTTCTAGGTCCTCATCGATGACTTGTTGAAGATCTTTTGATGTCCGCTGATCGCCATGAGCTTGCCGATCCCGGTCCTCGGAAGCCGTTCCACGGGGCCGCTGGCCCGCTCCCTCAGCGGAGATTGTGGCCGATTGTCCGGGTGCCTCAAGGGCGCGTACGCGTCGGCTGCGCCGATGCCCTGCGGGCACCCTTGACCCACCCGGACAATCGGCCAGAACGCTTTCGGAGGGAGCGGGCGAAGAACGGGTTAACAGCAGATTCCGGCGGCACACGTGGACACGAAAAAGCCCCCGACCAGTCAGGTCGGGGGCTGGTTTTCGCTGCGGGCTAGGCGGCGGGTGGGATGTACTTCCCGTCCCCGTAGACGCGACCGGCGCCGCCGGCGGCCTTGCCCTTGAAGGTGAACCCTTCCAGGCGGCCACCCATAGCCACGGTCTTGACGCCGGCGGCTGCCAGTGCGGCGTTGAGCGCGACCTTCACATCGCGGTCCAGGCGCAGGAACCGCTGCCCGTCGTCGTCCTCGTCGGTCTCCTCGGTGGTCTGGAAGATGAGCACCGAATCGATGACCGCGGGCCCGGCCTCGACGGTCGAGGGCTTGCGGTCCACCCAGAACAGCGGCTTGCCGTCCACGGTGCGGTGACGGCGCTCGGCGCCGATGATGTCGCCGGTCAGCTCGTCGCCCGGCTTCGCGTCGCGCCCGAAGGCGTTGCGCGGGCCGACCGGCCCGGCCAGCTCGGCGTTGATCGCGTCGAAGTCCGACATGGTCATGATGTCCTCCAAGAGTGAATGAGAAATGCTGTGGTGAAGCGGAATTGAGGGGGCAGGCTCATGGCCTGCCCCGGTGGGCATTCGGTCAGCGAACGAGCTGGATCACCACCCCCGCTTCATCGTTGGCGGTCTGGTTGTCGTCGGTGACGCCGTGCTCGGTCTTGAGCCGCTTCACGACCTTGCCCGCGTAGCCGTACGACAGACCGGTCGCTGCGGCGATCTCACGAAGGCTGGCGCCGGCCGAATGCATCGCCCAGATGGCCGCGTCCCGGTCCTCTGGAGACACCTCCGTGTCCTCGACGGGCTCGGGAGTGTGTCCTGCGCTGTGCCCTGGAGACGGCCAGGACACAGCGGGTGTGTCCTGGGCGTGTCCTTCGTCGGGCGAGGACACAGCCGAGGACACAGGGGTGTGTCCTGAGGACACGGCAGGAGACAGCGGCTCGAAATCCGCTGCGGGCGTGGTTCGCTCGGCGCTGCCTGCGGGGGCGGTGGTCTTGAGTGCCTGGCCGAGTACCTCGATCAGGATCGTCAGGCCGTGCATGACGGCCATCGCCGCGATCGGGGCCGCGCCCGCCACAATCGCTGCCGCCCAACCCTTGAGGGTGCGTTCGGGCGACAACAACCAGGCGTGTGCGCCGTTGCCGACCAGGCTGACCAGCTCCGACATGGCCAGCATCCACCAGAAGAACGCGCGCTGGCCGGGCTCGACGTCCGCACCGTCCTTCTCGCGGCGCTTCAATACGACCAGCGCGATAGCGGCCTGGATCAGCGGGCCGTCCACGATGACCGGCGCGCCCCACGCCAGCCACGACGTGATGCCCGCGGCCTGCGCCAGCCCGTGCAGGGCGATAGCTGACCATCCACTCGCGGCGGTCAACACCGAAATCACCATGATCAGAGCCGCCGTCTCGACATGATCGCGGCCGGGCCGGTTCTGCCCCACTGTGTCCTCCTCTGTGTCCTCGAATCGGTTCGGTGTGTCCTCCGGCCGCCCGGCCGTGTCATGCCGGGCGGTGTCCGTGTCCTGCTGCGCGCCAACCGGATCGGAAGGACACAGCGCGGGGTCGGGATCCCCGGTAGAGGACACGGCGGGTGGATGGTCAGCGCGGGTCATCGCTCGAACCCGTCCCATCCGTTGTGACCGCTGGGGATCGGCTCGAACTCGGGCGGCTCCGGCGGCTCGGGAATCCCGGACCAATCGGGAACCGACTCGGCCGCGGTCATGTCCGACCGGTCATAGGCGGGCTGCTCGTCGCGATCGTGCGGCAAATCCTCACGATCGGGCTGCGCGGGAGCCTCCGGGGCCTCGGGAGTCCCGGGCCGCTCGGCTGCGCGGCGCTGCGGGCTGCCATAGCGCTGCTCGGGCGGGGTGCGCCGGACCAGCTTGGCGACCGCTTCGTCACGCTGTCCCCGCGCGCTGTTGCGCTCCCGCTCGGCGCGCTCGGCACGCTCGGTCATCTCCGCCAGGTCGCGCTCCAGCTTGTCGAGAACCTCGGACTGCACGATCACGACCGACCCGTCCGGGGCCGCCGGCGCTTCTGGCGCCTCAGGGGCTTCCGGTCGCTGCGGCTGCTCCGGCTGGGCCGCTGCCCGGTTCCGCATCTCTTCCTGCACGCTGCGAACGTGCGCCAGCGGGTCCGTCCGCGGCTGCTCGGGAGCCCGGAACTGCGATTCGATCGACGGCCCGTAGTCCCCGTCCAGCCAGTCCGGTGCTTCCGGCTGCTGCGGAGCCTCAAACGCCTGCGGACGCTGCGGGGTGCCCGGGGTTTCCAGGCCGCTCCACCGGTCGAACTCGGCGCGATCGACCACGGCCGCCCACAGGTCCCGGTCCGGGCGCTGGCCGAGCTTGGCCTCGGTCTCGGTGATGGTCAGGATCTCCCGGGCCCGCGCACGCGCCTCGGGGTCGAGAGCGTCGCTGTGGTCGAGACCGTAACGGGCGTGCTCGATCTCCTCCGACCAGCCGAGATCCTCGTTGATGTCGTAGAAGGCATTGCGCTGGATCTGCGCGAACTTCGCCTCGAACCCTTCGAGGGTCTTCGGCGCGCGGTGGGCGAACCAGCGGGCCTCGTCCACAGTCCACACGCGCCCGGATTCACCGATCGAGTGGATCTTCTCGCCGTCGTAGATGTTGCCCGCGCGCACCGATGTCCAGGGCAGCAGCCGATCCTGGTTGAGGTCTTCCAGGCCCGGCACGGACAGGTCAGCGGGGATGCTGCGGTCGCGGGCGCGGGTCATCGACAGGTCGCGGAAGTACTCGTATCGGCGGTCGAGATCGGGATCGAGGTTCGCGTACAGGCCCTGCATGCTGTCGATGGCGAACCCGCGCACCCGGTTGTTCGCATCCAGCGGGACGGCCCGGTCCCACACCGTGATGCTCACGTTGTCCTGCGGTTCAGCGATCCAGGACATCTTGCGCTGGACCCAGTCGTATCCGGACTGCGGATAACCGAAGGTCCGCACATGCGAGAGGCCCTTGTTGTGCTCGGAATCGATGAGGAACATGAACCGGTCGGTGGCGTCGGGATCGACCGGCTCCCAGCCCGCCGGCGGGTTCAGGAACTCGCGCCGCTGCTGGTCCTCACGCTCGGGGAAGTCGTGATCCCAACGCCGCAACGAGTCCGGACCGGTCACCCAGTCCACGTGACGGTCCCAGGAGTTGATGCGGTAGCGGTTCTCCAGATCCCACGTGCTCTGACGCTGCAACCAGCGCTGGCCGGCCTGCCGCTCCGGGGTCTGCTCGCGCAGCTGGAACTGCACCTCCAGCCAGTCCTCCACGGGCATACCGGATCCGGTGATCCGGTCGGAAATCTCGCGATCGAGCGCTGCGAGGTTACGACGATGGCCCTCGGCCATCTGCGCGGCGTCGGGGGCGAACGTCTCGATGCTGGCGCCGCGCTCACGCAGCCGCTCCGCCAGCAGATTCGCGTTCATCGCCATCTCGTGGCGATCGGCGATCAGGTGCCGCAACTCCCCCATGACCTGCTGCCGGGTCTTCGGCGCCGCGGGCCGGTCCAGCTGCGGGCGGTGACCGGTCCGGCCGCGTTCGGTGATCCCGAGCCGGATCCGGGAGAACCGTTCGGCCACACGCGCCTTCAGCGCTGCGACGCCCGCGAGCGGGCCGCTGCTGCGGACCGGGACGGGCTTGACCTCGGGCCGCCACGCGTGATGGGCGGCTTCCAGAGCGCGCACGGCCTGCCCGCGCTCCTCGACCGAGAGCATGCCCGGCGTGGAAGCGATGCGACGCTCGATGTCCTGGCGGTCGAGCATCAGTTCCCACTGCCGCCGCATGTGCTGGTCGTAAGTGGCAGCCGGGCGGTTATGCCAGTCCAGAGTGTCGCGGCGGTGCTGGTTGATGCGCTTATCCAGCTGCGTGAACAGGTCCTCGCGGTGGATCTTGCGCTCCTCGCCCTGGGCGCGGAGCTGCTGGCGCAGACGGATTTTCGCGTTCCACCGCTCGTTGCGGTCGGCGAGGTCCATCTGCTTCCACACTCCACGCGGCACCTTGGTCGCGTTCGGGTTCGCGCGCCGCCACTGCTGGAACGCGTACGCGGCGGCACTGCCGAACTTGCTCAGCTCGCGGGTGATCTCGTCAACGGTCTTGTCGGACATGGGTTTCTACTCCTTGGTTGGTCAGAAGCCGGTGGTGCTGCGGGCGACGCGGCGGTCGGCGATATCGGCGGCCGAGTCGGCCAGGAACCCGGACAGGCCGCCGCCCCAGAGCCGATCGACCACGGCGACCACCCGCGCGGGCGCGAGGGCGGCCAGTTCGTCGGCGGTGACGTCGGGCCATTCGCCGAACTCGTTTTTGCAGATCAGCAGCCATTCGCGGGCGACATCCACGACGGCGGGGTCAGCCGCTGCGCTGGCCCGTTCGATGCTGTTGGCGGACATAGGGTTTCCTTCCAATCGGTGTTACTGAAATACGGAAATACGGAGGTCAGGCGGTGGCGGGACGCTGCTCGGGCTCCGGCTCGGCGCGGCGGAGCAGGCGAGAGATCGCCGACCAGGCGGCGGACAGCAAGCCCCACACGGCCGCAGCGCTGCGGGCCGCCAGAGCGGCGGAGTCGCGGACTCCAGGGCGGCCAAGGGTGGTCCACAGGCCGAACACCGCCCAGCCGAGGGCGTAGACGATCAGCGGGCCGGTCATCGGGGCCGGGGAGAACAGCAGGACCAGGAAGATGACGGTCCCGGCCAGCGCCGGCGTCCAGGCCCGCAGCCGGTCACGCCAGGTGGTGACCGTTTCGAGGGTGTCTTTCACCCGGGCCTCGTGGCGTCCGCCGGTGGGAATTCGCGGGGTGCGCATGGCGGCGATGGCCTGGTCGGCGTCGGTGACCTGCTCCAGCTGGGAGGCGAAGCTGGCGACCAGGATCTCGTCGCCGTGGGTTTCGTTCGGATCGATGCTCATGGTCATGCTGCTTTCTGGATGAGGGCCTTGTCGGCCTCGTGGGTGGTGGATTCGGCCAGCCCGGGCAGCGGGCGGACGGTGTCGGGATCGAGCGGGCAGACGTGCCCGAAAGTGGCTTTGCCGCCGACGATGTGGACGATGTCGCCCTTCTCGAACGCGGCCAGGATCTTCGGATCGACCAGGAACTTGTCCTCGGGCTGGACGTTGCCTTCGTCGCCGTGTGCGATGCCGTTGATCAACTTGCGGCTCAGCGCGTACTTGACGCGGGTGCCGATCTTCTCGGCGAGGTGACCGGCGCTGTAGGACCGCATCACGAAGATCCCGCCCGAGCAGGAATCGACCAGCCGGTGCCGCGCATCGTCGTTAGCGCCCAACCCCATCCAGGACTGCGCGAACCACAGCGACCCGCACCCGGCACTGCGCAGGAGCTCGACGATGCGCGCGGCGCCGTCGTTGCCGCAGACCTGCGCGAACTCGTCGCAGAACAGCTGCACCGTGCGGTTGTGGTCGGTCTGGGCCAGACCGGCGACCAGGGCGACCATGGCCCGGAACTGGGCCGCGGCGACCTCGGGGGCGGTGGTGCCTTCCAGGCAGCAATACACGACGTCGTAGTCGGTGATGCTGCGCTCGCCGTCGAACGCGGGCCCCATGTCGCGGAACAGGTTCGCGCACATCGCGCGGTCCGCCGGCAGGATCGGGGTCTTCCCGCCGGTCACCGCCTCGATGTCGGACAGCTCGGCGTCGTGGCCCTTCCATCCCCGCCGCATCGCGGCCTCGGTCATCCGGGCCAGGAACTCGGTGGAGGTCCGTGGCGGGTTCTCGCCCGGCCCAAGCCCTTTCGCGGGATCGGGCATGTCGACCACCAGGTGCGCGATGGTCTTGCGCATCTGCATGTAGTAGGCCGCCTCCGCCGACATTCCGTTGTCGGCCGAAACACCCAGCAGTGCCTCGAACCGCGGGCGCTGCTCGTCGGCGGTGCCGAAGAACAGGCTCAGCGTCTCCTCGTCGTTGTCGGGCCAGATCAGCACCCGGGACTCCGGAATACCGAGGTTCTGGGCGGCTTTGCGGACACGGTCGGCGGTGCTGCGCGCATCGCGAGCGCCCTTGAGGTCCAGGATCATCGCCAGTGGGCGACCCGGCCGGTCCTTGCCCGAACGCCACCACTGCTGATGACGCCGCCACGCGGTCGCCCAGAAGCTGATAACGGCACGCTCCAGCGCGGTCGTCTTGCCCGAACCTGGGTTGCCGATCCACACGCCGTGCTCGCGGAACGCCAACCACGGCACCGTGAACAAGCTGTAGTGACGGCCGATCAGACGGCCCGCAGTCGACTTCACCGGGGCCTGCGAAGTGCTGTAGGCGACGCGGCCCAGCACGAATTCCGGGCCGAACGTGCCTGAGGTCAGCGGGATCTCGGCGCGGCAGGCGAGAGTCGCGGCGCGCATCAGCTTCATGTGCCGTGCCCACACGGCCCGCTCGGTGCGGTCCGGAGACCGCCGGCCACGCGTGTCCAGCAGATGCTCAGTACGCGCGGCCAGAACAGCAGCGGCGACCAGCCCGGCCGGGACCAGCGCGACCGACGCCGACGCGATGCCGGTCACGGGCATCCCGGCCAGCACCTCGCTCACACCGCGCACCACGTCCTCACGCGGGCCCGACAGCCCGTCCAACGCGACGGCAGCACCGGGCAACGATGCCGACCCGAACGCGAAGTTCCGCAGCCGCACCGGGGTCCATGTCCACATCCACGACGCCGCCAACGCCGCGGCGCCGACACTGGCGATCGCCACGCCGAAGGTGCCCGCGACCTCCAGACCAGCGGTGACCTCGTGCAGCGACAACTGCGGGAAGTGCAGGAAATCCAGGTGTTCCGCACCCGGCAGCGGCGGAGCCTGCGGGGTGATCTGCGGAATCTGGTGTCCCGCACCCGGATCCGGGCTGCCCTGAGCCAGCAGGGTCGGGCAGTCGTGGGTGGTGAACACCGGAGTGCAATCCGAAGCCGGGGTCGGGGCCGGGGCCGAGAGAGGCGCCGGCGCATTGCATTCGGCACGAAAATCCATCAGCGCCGCGCAATCGGCCGGACGATCGGTGAATTCGGTCATGATGCTGCACCTCCGGCAGCGGTCTGCTCGTCGCCGGTGGCGGCGAGGGGATTGAGGATCAGTTCGGCGGTGGAGGAGAAACGCAGCTCCGGGCCGGTCTCGGTGTGCTTGATGTCGTTCCACGCGGCCTTGACTCGCGCTTTCACCTCCGAGGAGGCGCAGAAGTAGAAGAGCTGGTGCGCGCCCGCGGCTTCGGCGGTGTCGTAAGCGGCCTGCAAGGTGGTGCGCGCGTCGGCGCTGCCCTTGCGGGTCAGCTCGACCTCGACCGCGTGCAGACGGCCCAGGTCATCGGTCCAATGCCCGTCGTGCAGATGCGGCATCGGCTCCCCTGGCTTGGTGAGGTAACCGTTGCGGTGGCGCAGCTCGCGCTCCGAAACCCACGTGTCGTGGGTCTTTCCGGCCGCCAAGTGCAGCCGCACCCGCATCACGGCGATGTCGTGGGCCGCCTTCATCGGCGACGGCATCCATTCCGGGACACGGATATTCAGCAGCCCGCTGGCGGTCTCCTTGGTCGGGACCACCCAGGACCGGCCCGGGACCGGGCGTGTCGGTTCCTGGAGTTTCCCGGCGGCCCGCCACCGCTGCGACACCCGATAGGCGTTGATCTCGCTACCGGAGGTCGTCACGGCGTCGGTCCGCTTCAACGGCCACAGCGCCAGCAGCTCGGCGACCACATCCATTGGCGCGCCGCCCATCTGGGCCAGCCACCACAGCGCCCACATGTCACGCGGGCCCAGCCGCACCCCGCTCATCGGCCGAACCCATCCCACTCGATGCCCGGCGACCACACGCCGGTGCTCTCCAGCTCCGGGGCCTGCGGGCGCTGCGGCGCCGGCAGGGTGCGCGGGGCCGAGGTGAGCTTCCAGCGGCGCACCAGCTCCGCCATCCGCACCGTCTTGCCCGCCCCTGTGCACGCGATCATCGCGAGGTGGTGCCGTTCGCGCGGGGTTGCCCTGCGGTCCATCTCGGCGGCCGTGGTCAGCCGCTCCATGTCCGCGTCGTAGACGTGCATGCTCTCGCGGTCGAGCACGTCATCGGTGAGCCGCTTCAGCTCCGCGTTCTCACGGCGCAGCTGCTCCAGCTCGGCGGTCAGAGCCTCGAACCGGGCGGCGGACAAGTCCGCGGCGGGCCCGGCCGGGCGTACATCGAAAGTCGTCATCGGTCGAACCCCTCCCAGGGCGTCGGACGTTCGGGCTGATCGGTCAGGAACTCCCCCGACAGCAGCCACTGCCCGGGTACTCGGTTGGGGGTCTGGAGCTTCTGCGGCTCGGGGCGGTCCACCCAGATCTGGCGATCGGTGCGGCCGGAGCGCTTCGCGGCCTCGGCCAGATGCGGCAACTCGGTGATCGGCGTCAAAACCGACTCCTCCGGTATGCCAGCCACCGACCGCTTCGAACGGGGTACATCCACCGCTGGTGTGCCCGACGGCTTGTGCGGATTCCGGCTGGTCGCACGGGATTTCGAGGTCATCGCTCGAACCCCTCCCACTCTCGGGCGGGCCGCTGCGGCTCCCACGCGTCGGCCTCGCCGGCCTTGGGAACCTCCGGCGTCGGATCGATTCCGCGCCGCTCCATCGCCGCTTCGGACTGGGTGCGATGCCCTCGGGCCAGCGCCGCCAGCTCGGCGGGCGTGGCCGGGCGCTTCGGTACCGCGTCCTCGACCCGGTACAGATAGGCGGCAAGCGGTCCCCGACTGCCACCACGCGGCCGGATCACCTGCGCCGCAACGTCTTTGCGGTCGCGGGGCCGCAGCGGCGGGTTGTGCTTTTCCAGCTGGCGCACGGTTTCGCCCAGCCCGCTCGGCGCGGTACCCCAGTAGTAGGTAGGGACACCGAACTTGCTGCCGTCCGGATCGGGAAGATCCCGGGTCCGCACGTCCTTCGGGCCGATCACCGGATCACTCCCGCCTGCTGAGTGCGCGCAAGCTGCTGCGGCGGAACACAATCCGCGCGGCGGCCGACCTCATCGGCCCGGCAGATGTTCGGCGACGGCGTGTAGGACTGCTGATCGATCCACGCGGCCGTGCACCCGACCATCGCGACCAGCAGCCCGACGGCCAGCAGGACCAGCCGAATCGCCACCGGGAGCAAGGACAGTCCGTAGCCGATACCCCGCAGCACCGCCGCGTCCGTACGCACTACCGGGCCGATCATCGCCACACCCCACGGGTCCGCCGCCGCGTGATCCGCCGGAAGCCGAACACGACGACGGCCGCCAAGATGACGGCCGAGAGAACGAGATTGGGTGCAATGAGCAGCGCAAACGCTGCGGATATGGCGGTGATGAGGAAGATGCTGGACCTCACCGAAAACCACCCCCTGCCGTTTGTTGTTCAACAAAACCTGTGCAATCATTGTTGAACAACAAAGGCTCGGAAGTCAACGTTTATTGAACAACAAACCGAGAAGAGGTGTTGACGATGCCGCCTCCGGCCATCTGGCGAGACATAGCCGATGACCTACGTCGCCGCGTTCAGGCGGGGGAGTGGGCCGCTGGCGAACGAATCTCGTCGGCCCGAGAACTCATGGAGCACTACGACACCCCGAGTCAGGCTCCCGTCGTCCGCGCGATTTCGGTGCTGACCAGCGAGGGCTTACTCATCTCAGATCCATCGGCACCGCGGCGCGGCGTCCGGGTCCGGGGACGTGTCCAACTTGCGCGCCCGATCGACCAGCATTTCGCGGCCTTACAGCCTCGGAAGGATCGCACCTTCGAAGAGATCAGCGACCTCGCCGATGGTGAGCTGGAAGTCCTGGTGTCCTACGGGATCGAACCGGCGGCTGGAGAGTTCACCAAACTCTTTGGTGATGAGGAGCTACTGGTCAGGACGTTCCTGTACGTCGTGCGAGGCACGCCGCACCAGGTCATGCGTTCTCGCATGCCGAAGCGGATAGCGGAAGCCGCCGGCCTGCGCCGTGAGAAGGATGAGGTCGTCGGAAAGTCGACCGAGAGCTGGCTTCGGGACGCAAAAGTCGAGCCGGACACGGTTGACATGACGATCGTGTCCAGGCTCCCGACTCCGGAAGAGGCTGCCGAGCTCGCAATGCCGAAGGCGCTCCCGGTGATGGTGCGCCGCCGCACGATTTTCGATCCGACAGACACCGCTGTCGAAACCAGCACCAGCGTCATCGTCGCTGATCAGCTGGTCTATACGGCAAGATTCAAATTGGGGGAACCGACATGCTGATCTCTGTCCTCACGCCGTGCTATCGCTCGCAGGCCGACCACCTCGAAGCCGCGTACGCCTCTCTTCTGGGTCAGGAAATGCCTGCCGAGTGGGAGTGGGAGTGGGTTGTCCAGGGCGACGGCGATGACGTCGCACTGCCCGCTGCTGCGCTTGCGGATTCTCGGGTCAAGGTGGGAGTGGGCCCGCATGGCGGCCCGGGCGTTGCCCGCAACCTTGCGCTCGAACGATCGTCCGGCGAACTCGTCCGGAATCTGGACTCCGACGACATCCTGACGCCGAATGCGCTGGCCGACAGCATCGCGGTGTTGACTTCACACCCCGATATCGGCTGGACCACGTGTCGCGCTTTGGATCTGATGCCGGACGGTGAGCTGGTCGGCTTCGACACCGACCCGCCCGAAGGTCGGATCGAACGGGGCAGCACCGCCGCCTTCTGGCTGATGTTCGACTACCGCCTGAACATCCATCCCACAACCATCTGCATCCGGCGCGGCCTGCTACTCGCGCTGGGCGGATGGATGGCATTGCCCACCGCAGAAGACACCGGGATGCTGCTCGCGGTCTCGACAGTCGTCGACGGGTGGTTCATATCCGCGGTCGGTCTCCACTACCGCAAGCATGCTGATCAGCTCACCAACGGTGGACAGTACGCGATCGACCGATCCGACCGGGTCCGACTGATTCGCGACCGCATCCTCGCTCTCCGAGAGCTTCTGCAAAAGCCGGACTTGAGGCTCCCGACCGAGGGTGAGTTGCTCGGGCGGTCCTACTGGCCCTTCTAGGATCCAGACTCAGGTCCGGCCGAGTCACGAGGTAAGAGCGGGAGACAGGGTTTCAGACGGCTCCTCGGAGTATGCGTCAGCAGAACGTGGCTGGTCCCGCCCGCCGCCGGGCACAAATCATCCGTAGAGATGGCGCACACTTAGTTGAATGCGTCAGTAGTGATATGCGCATTCGAGCATGAGTCATGGATATGGTTCGGCGTGCCTACTGCATCAGGACTTTGCGGAGCCATAGCGCGGGGGAGGACTTCGGGCTGCGAACCCGAAGTCATCTGAAATGGTTCGGCGTGCCTACTGCATCAAACTAGATCATCAGGGTTAGGTAGTCGCATGGCATCTGGGCAAGTCCTCATGACGGACGGGCAGTGGGCGCTCGACGTGCTGCTGCCGTACAAGCCGTACGCAACGAACTACCTCGCGGACGGTCAGTACCGGAGGACGCGCGAGGAAGCCCTGGAGATGCGCTATATCGAGCATTCTCCGCACGCCATGATCGGTTCGATCGTGATCGACTGCGATCACGTGGACACCGCTCTGAGGGCATTCGAGCGGCCGAAGAACCATCCGGATCCGAACTGGGTTGCACAGTCGCCCTCAGGTCGAGGGCATATCGGGTGGTGGCTGAAGAAGAACTCGCATGTCTGCCGGACCGATTCAGCACGCCTGAAACCGCTGCGGTACGCCCAGCGCATCGAAGCAGGTCTTCGCCTCGAAGTCGGTGGCGATCCGGCCTACGCGGGCCGCCTGACGAAGAACCCCATTCACGACGACTGGGAAACCCTCTACGGACCAGCAGAGGGCTACGAGCTGGCGCAGCTGCTCACGCCCTCGACCCCGCGGCAGATGCCGCGCCGGCCGCAGAAGGCATCGGGACTCGGCCGGAACGTCACCATGTTCGATACCGCCCGAAAGTGGGCCTATCCGATGTGGTGGCACCACCGGGAAGGGTCGCAGAAGGAGTGGGAGCAGCTCGTGCTCGACTACTGCCTTCGCGAGGTCAATGACCTTTTCCTGTACCCCTTGCCGTTCTCCGAGGTACACGCCACAGCACAGTCGATCAGTCGCTGGATCTGGCGCAACTTCACCGAAGAGAGGTTCCGGGAGACGCAGTCGATCCGTGGGAAAATCATGACCGACACGCGCCGGGCCGCGATCGCCGCGACCAACAAGAAGCGGGCCATCGACCGAGCGATGGTCCTGGCAGCACTGGAGGGATGATGGGCGCCGAAAACCCGAGGCGACGAAGCAAGACCGCTCGCGAACTCGCGAACGAGCTGGGCGTCAGCGAACGGTCCATCCGCAACATCATCGCCGAGCCACGCAGTGACTACGAAGCCCGCACCCGCGCCAAAGAGCAACGGGCACAAGAGCTTCGCGCCGCTGGAATGAAGTACAAGCAGATCGCCGAAGAGATGGGCATCTCCATCGGTTCGGTCTCGGTGCTGCTGCGGCCACGGCGCGCCGACATCGCAAAGGCCAGCTGAAAGTCGTTCGGGCACGGCCGTTTCCGTGCCCGGAAAGCCCTGATTCTGGCAGCCGATAAGTGAACGTTATCGGCTGCCAGGGCCTCATTTCGCGCGCTACTACGAAGCTTCCTCGACGCGTTCGATCGAGGACAGCCGACTGACCGGGATGGCGAAGACCTGGCTGCTGCGCGAGGAGTCGGCGTAGAAGATGACCAGCGAGTTCTGCTCCACGAACTGGAGGTACCGGTAAGAATCGTGTCACCAGCCGCAAAAGCAGTGCGGCACCGGAGGTTCGCCGGACTTCATTGGATTTTCGGCGATTACTACCGGGACCCCTTGTGCATACGCACGCATCGGGCCGGTGTGTTTCTCGCGGGTAGGATCAGGGCACCGGGGGCTTTTCGTACGAAACCACCCGTGGTCTCGTCGTCGCCCGGCCAATGAACATGGACCGCCATGCGGTCCTGGTCAGGAGCGTCGTGATGACGCTACAACACGAGTCGATCCTGCTGGACCGCTCTTCGCGCTTCGCCCTTCGCACCGCCCTGCCGGCGTCACGGCGGTTACCGACACCGCGAGCACCCCGCCGCGGGGCGGTAGGCGGGGCCTGGTGGCCTCGCACGACTGACTTGGTCGCCGAACTGTCCGATCTCGAGGCTCTACTGGGCCGGCGGGCAGGCAGCGTCGACCGAATCATGTACAACATCGATGCCTGGGAACCGGCACCGAGCCGCACGGTAATCGGCGGGCGTTCGGTTCGCTTGGACGGATATCGGCATCTGCCCGCCCACACACTCTGTGTCCTGGGACTTGACCGCACCCGCCTCGTCCTGCTGGTGATCCCCTCAGACACCGAGGCCGCCACCGCCCGGGCGTTGCTGTCGGCCGTATCCCGACCGGGCAATGAGCTCACCGCCGCCGAACTCATGGTCGCCGACACCCCCATACCCCTCGATCACACCCAGAACGAGGACGCGTTACGCCGCTGGGACGACGAAGGCGGTCGCACCGCGCCGGTGAACCCGACAGATCTACGTTCATCCCTCGCAGGACCCCCGGCCCCACGGAAGGCCTGATATGACACAGAACCCGCCGCAAAAGAGGGGCGGCAGCGCCGCCGCCGACCGGGGCCTGGGCCGATTCCAGCCCACCCCCGGCGGTGGGCAGCCATTCGACACGCCGACCCGAACACCGCGGCTGCTGCTGCGCGACCGTGACGAGGAATCCGGTGACCTCGACGGTGCCTGGTGGCCCAGAACCGACAACCTCACCACCGAACTACACG
>NZ_JBHZAL010000022.1:140037-146142 GCF_042754245.1 Nocardia sp. NPDC059228
AACGCCGCATCGACGCTCCCGACGGGATCGAGGTCACCGGACCGCTTCCGGGCCAGCCACCTCAGGTGATGTATGTCTTCGGCCCGCACGATCGGTGCCTTCGATTGCTGGTGATCGATCCCGCCACCACCACTGACCGCGCCGACGCGCAGATGCGCAGAGCCCTAAGCGCGATCGCTGACCAGCCAGAATCATGAACTAAGGGTCTGCTAGAGGCCGCCGAAAACCCAATGAAGTTCGGCGAACCTCCTGTGCCGCACTGCCTTTGCGGCTGGTGACATGATCCTACCGGCACCCCCAACCAGCGTGGACCGCCGACCGGATATCTCTTGGGCACCCATGCAGCAATCCGTCACGTTGACCCGGCAGCCGAACCACGCTCGCTGTCCCGCCGGGTGCGGACCGGGTCCGGTCCGGGCGGGCTCGTCCGCCGCTATCTGTGCCGCTCGCGCGGTGCGCACCGGCGCGTAGGCTCGAAGCATTCGGCGGCATCACGCGCGCTGACCAGCAGAGGTCGCGCCGTCCCCGAATTCGACATCCGGCCTTCCCAGAGGCCACGGCAGGAGCGTCTGATGACGCCACAATCGACGAACGTGCTTTCGGCACCGCTTGGTCGCACACCCACTGACACCCCACGATTCCGTCTGCGCCCGGACTCCGAGGTGAGCGGCTACATCGATGCGACCTGGTGGCCACAATCGAGCAACCTCGCTGTCGAGCTCCCGGATCTGATCACCGCACTCCGTCCGCGAGCAGGGCCGATAAGGCGCATCGTCTACGACCCGCGCGTCTGGTCACCGACCGGCCGGCACCACCTCGTGGCCGACCGCACCATACGACTGGACCGGTATCCGTTCAAACTGTTCGGCATCATGTACATGTGCGGGACCGACGGCACCGTGATCGTGTTGCACGCCATCCCCCTGGGCACCGACCCCGCCCTGGCACAGTCCGTGCTCGCGGCGGCTGGGCGACCTGCCCGGACCGAACCGGCCCAGGAACGACGGTCCTGAACCACGAACCCCAATCACCCAACCACGCCGCGATGGGCGCCGCGACACCGTCTCCTCGCAACCGGCAGCCCTTCCCCAACCCGA
Source organism: Nocardia sp. NPDC059228 (assembly GCF_042754245.1). Classification (NCBI taxonomy): domain Bacteria; kingdom Bacillati; phylum Actinomycetota; class Actinomycetes; order Mycobacteriales; family Nocardiaceae; genus Nocardia; species Nocardia sp. NPDC059228. The sequence continues at coordinate 141,135 of NZ_JBHZAL010000022.1, forward strand.
CCCGCGCTCCCCGCCTGCTCCTGCGCCGCCGCGACGCGCATTTCGCACGGCGTCGCGCTGCGGGTGTCTGCTGCAAGTTCGGTTCTTCTCCGGATCTTTTCGATCACGTGAGGAGTTCGACAGAACCCACGGGCACAGTGCCGATGACTACCGGAACCCCACCTCGCCCACGTGGTTGAAACCTGAGGGTCGGGCTACCGAGAGGCAGGCGCAGGCGGGGCAAGCCGTATGCGTCGCTTGTGGCTTGGAGATCCCACCATCGTTTTCCGAACATGCGGTGGCCGTGTTGTGGGGTCGCTGGCGGGGGTTGCCCCGTGCATCGGGGGCGTAGTGGTCCGCCTGGAGGGTGAAGCGCCGTAGCGTGTATCTGTGCTGCGGTGGTAGTGCCTGCGAATCGAGTGTTGCCATGCTGTTGACGGCGGGTGGGGTTAGCCGCGGGCGGGTTGATCGACAGCGATCCCGGCCCAGAGGGTGTAGCCGGTGTCGCGGTTGTCGGGGTACGGGGTGTGCCCCAAGCTCGTGGTCAGACGCGCCATGATTGCCGGGGTGTCGATCGGGTTGGGTACCGGGGTCGCGGGCAGGGTGTGCGGGGTGTGGACGCGGATGAGTAGTTGCGGGCCGCGCAATTCGAGTTCGATGGTCAGGACGTGGCCGGGGTGCGCGTGCGACAGCATTTGTTCGACCAGTTCGGTCGCGACCAGGCGCGTCAGCAGCCCCGCTTGGCCGATGAGCCAGCCGTTGCAGACCTCGTCGACGAAGCAGCGGAGTTGATGTCCGGCGTGCAGGGTGGGGGCGAGCTGGATGCGGGACCTGCGTGTGGGTTCGGGGCCCTTTTGATGGCGGCGCGGGTTGGAGTTGTCGTTCACGGTGTCACTGCCTCTCCGCACCGACTCCCCGTTCTGTCGCCTCGCTCCCGACGGGCCACGTGGGTCGGTGCGGAGAGGCGGACGCGAGTGCAGGGCTGGTGGGTCGGAGTGAACCGGGGTCCCCTGTGGTGGCGGACCGGTGCTGTCGGTTATGGAGTTCCCTATCGAGCGGCTCGCACACATCGGCGTGCCCGGCAGCAGCAGGCGGTGCGGATGCAGAGGCCGAGCGGTACGGGTCGTGCACTCTGATGCGTGTCACGCTGAGGTCTAGTCGCGGCGCAGATCCTCTTCCCATTTCCGCTGGTATGAAGCATTATTGAGAGTCGCAGGCGGGTCTCAGCGGTGTGCTGGGAACTACTGCTCAGGGTTGAAGCAGCAGCCCATCCCGTGCTCGTGCGGCGCGGGGCGATACAAGCAATGGGCAAAAGGATCTGGTCCTGATGTCGAACACATTCCTTGTTGAGAGCGGAGCAGCTGGAGCCGAGCAGCACGGGTCGCGTGCCTTGATGCGCATCACCCGCAGCAGGCCGACTCCGTCGATCGTCATCGTGATCGTTACCGGCGAGATCGACGCCACCAATGTCGGTGAGCTGGGCGAACATCTCCGTTATGCGATCTCTCTCAGTCGTCGGCTGGTCGTGGTGGACCTGTCGCATCTGAGCTTCTTGAGCATCTCGGGCCTGCAGGCCCTCCTCGACGCCGACGCCCACGCCAGGCAGCGTTACCGCGCCCTGTGTGTGGTCGTCGGACCACGATGCGTGAACCGCCTGCTCGAAGTCTGTGGCCCCGTCGACCTGAACACGGCGACCACGGTCGCCGAGGCCTGTATGTCGAAGCCGTGGATCGCGACCTGCAACAGAAGACCTCTACGCACGCGGACCTGATCGCCTCCCTCATCATCGTTTTCCGAACGGATAGCGACCGACACCGAGTGTCCAGGGCGGGGTTAATGGAGGCCGTGGACCTCGGGGCAGGCGTGCAGCGGGTTGCAGGAGTTCCAGTGCCTGTGCCGTCCCGTTCGCGCCGGGCCGCCGGGTGCGAGAATGAGGCCATGGCCGAGGACGACCGCGGCACCGGTGAAGCGGTGGCCTCGGTGGAGAAGGTGGTCGGCGCTGGCGACGCACTGCAAGCGGGCTGGTTCCGGTTCCACTTTGCCGACCAACGCTGGGAATGGTCCGACGAGGTGGCCCGCATGCACGGCTACGCTCCCGGTGAGGTGACCCCGACCACCGAACTGCTGCTGTCGCACAAACATCCCGATGACCGCGACCGAGTGGAAGCGGCACTGGTCACCTCGGTGCGCGACCACGCCCCGTTCTCCAGCCGCCACCGCATCATCGACACCCACGGCATCGAGCACCACGTCGCGGTCGTGTCGGACTCGATCACCGACGACACCGGCGCCGTGGTCGGCACCGAGGGCTACTACATCGACCTGACCGACCTTGACCCCGCCCGGACCCACGCGATCCTCAACGACCTGCTGCCGCAGATACTCGAACATCGGGTGGTGATCGAGCAGGCCAAAGGAGCGCTGATGCTCGTCTACGGCCTCAGCGCAGAGCATGCGTTCCGGGTACTGGTGTGGCGGTCACAGGAAACCAACATCCGCGTGCGTGACCTGGCGGCCAGGCTGATCGGCGAAATCGCCACCATTCAGATATCACCGGCGACACGCTCGCAATTCGATCACCTGCTGCTGACCCTGCACCACCAGCGAGCCCCTGGCAAACCGGTCGAACAGGACCTCGAACCCTGAACTCCGCCAGCACCGCCAAGCCACCAATTAATCCTCGGCCGACTGGACCCCACAGGCCCTAACGACCCCATCATCAGCCACGATCAGGCAGCGACCGGTTGAGAAGGCCGACCTGTTGGTATGCAATGTGTAGATGGAAGGCAACAATCGTCGGCGCTCGCGCCTGTTCGGTCACCTCGCCGAACCTACCGAGACCTGTGCACAGCCGGATACCCCCACGATCTGCTGCCGATATTCAGCACGGGCCGGTGCAGGTCAGTGACCCTGGCCGCCCGCACGTGGGATCTTGGGTACGCGGCCGGTTGGCGGCTGGTACGGGCCCTGCCGCAGCGGTGGGCGATGCGATCGTTCGAGGTCGCGGCCGACCGCGCTGCCCGAGGAGGTGGACCGGTTCAGCTACGCCGAAATCTGGCCCGGGTGCTGTCCACCACCCCGGCGGATGTGCCCGACGAACTTGTGCGCGCGAGCCTGCGCTCCTACGCCCGCTACTGGTGCGAAGCGTTCCGGCTGCCGTCGATGGATCCGGTGCGGCTGGCCGCGACCATCGAAACCGCGGCCACCGGGCTCGAACACATCCACGAGGCGGTCGAGCACGGACGCGGGGCAGTGCTGGCGCTACCGCACAGCGGCAACTGGGACATGGCGGGAGTGTGGCTGGTACAGCGGATCGGCACACCGACCGTCGTCGCCGAGCGGCTGCAACCGGAATCGTTGTTCCAGCGGTTCGTGCGGTTCCGTGAGCGCCTGGGATTCGAGATCGTCCCGCTCACCGGTGGTGCCGCACCGCCGTTCGCGCAGCTGACCGCGCGGCTGCGGCAGGGGCGGATCGTCGGCTTGCTCGGGGACCGCGACCTGACCGCTGCGGGTGTGTCGGTCACTTTTTTCGGCGAACCGGCCCGCATGCCGGCAGGCCCGGCCCGGCTGGCGATCGACACCGGTGCGCCACTGCTTCCGGTGCACTGCTGGTTCACCCCCGACGGCTGGGGATTCCACGTGGGCGCTGCGATCGACACCGCCGGCGGCGTGCAGCCCACAGCTCAGACCCTGGCCGACCGGTTCGCCGCCGCAATCGCCGCGCACCCCACCGACTGGCACATGCTGCAACCGCTGTGGACCGCCGACCAGCTCATCCGCGAGCAGGCGCGCAGCAATCCGCACAACTGATCCGGCCCAACCGTCCATCAGCGCGCACCCGACCCGGCCCCGGCCCCGGGCCCGGTCCCGCGGACGCTGCCTGCTGGATGGCTGCATCTGGGGGCGTAAGCTCGACAGTACCCGGCGGCAATACGCGCGCTGACCAGCCGAGGTTGCGTCGTCACCGGATTCAACGATCCGGCCTTCCGTCAGGCCGTGATGGGAGCGTCCGATGACGCCGTCACTGTTATCCACTCCGCCAGCACCGGCGCGCGGACTCACCCCGACCCCGCGACTGGATCTCCATCAAGACCCGAGGGACTACATCGACGCCACCTGGTGGCCAGGATCGACCAACCTCGTCACCGAGCTCCCCGATCTGCTGACCGCACTCCAGTTGGGGATCGGGCCGATATCGCGCGTGGTCTACGACCCGACCGCCTGGTCACCCGCCAGCTCGCATCTGCTCATGGACGACCGCACCATCCGACTCGATCCGTACCCGTTCGAGCTGTTCGACACCATGTACGTGTACGGAACCAACGGCACCGTGATCGTGCTGCAGGTCCTCCACCCGAGCACCGACCCGGCACCCACCCCGGTACCCGAAGGGGCCGGCGAACCCACCCGATCTACGGCGCCAAACGTGATGGCCAGGAACCACGAACCACGCCCCATCACCAACCATGCCGCGATGGGCACCTCAGCCGATCAGTGACCCCGCCGCCGGCGCGCCGCGGGGTCGCTGTCGGTTCGATAAGCCGCAGCCCCTCGTCGGACACCTTCGCGTACTTTGCGAGACTGCGCACCGACGTACGTCCCGATAGCTTCATCAGCACCGGTGTCGACAGGCCCTCCTCCACGGTCGGATCGGTGGAGACTGTACAGAGGTTATTCGGTTCCGGAACGCGAGTTGAGATATGGGCAGGGCGTTTGACCTGCAGATATTCGACGCCATCGTGGTCGAGTTCCGCTTTGGAATAACCTCTGGTGGAAAGCAGAGCTCCTGACGTTGTTTCCGCTGGTCGGCGTAGTCTGACCACGCTGGTTTGACTGAGCCCCCGTCCGGTGTTCCGGGTGAGGGCTCAGTCGTTTCCCTGACCGGCAGGTCGTGGTCGCTTCGAACAGCACGGTATGCAGCCATGACAGCTCGTCTAGTGTGTCGCGCCTGAAATGCATCCCGTAAGTTGTTAGCCTGTTTCGGTGTCGCATCGTGGGCCTTCTGCTGTTGAGATCGTTGTGTCCGATG
>NZ_JBHZAL010000023.1:0-140494 GCF_042754245.1 Nocardia sp. NPDC059228
ATAGAGGGCCCCGCGGGGAGCTGTGCGCGGCCAATTTTATATCGGCGCGTTAACATCGCCGGGGGCGGCCCCCCCCCCCGCGGGGGGGGCCCCGCGCCTCGACGCGTAAAGGACCAAACTTTGGATTCCTCCGGGGCTTCGCCCTGAAACCCCTATTCCTGTGAACGCAGGTACGCCAGCTGCGCTTCGACCGAGCTGTGGGCGGCCGGCCAGAGACGCTTGTCCACATCGGCGTAGACCTCGGCGACGATCTGCAGCGCTTTGGCCTTGGGGCCGAGCTTCTCCAGGGCGGCGCGGACCTGGTTCAGGCGCTCCTCGCGGTGGGCGATGTAGTAGCGGATCACCGGTTCGGCGTCGGCGTGGTCGGGACCGTGGGCCGGGAGCAGGGTGCGGCCGGGGGCGACCGCCACGAGCCGGTTCAGCGAGTCCAGATAGGCCGCCAGCGCGCCGTCCCAGGATTCCAGGACGGTCGTACCACTTCCGAGGACGGTGTCACCGGTGAGCAGCGCCTGCTCGCCGTCCGGGCCGTCGAGCAGGAAGCTGAGCGAGTCCTCGGTGTGCCCCGCGGTGGCGAGCACCGTGATGCGCAACCCGGCGACCTCGATGACCTCACCGTCGGTCAGGTGGGTGCCCACGCCGCGCAGGAACTCGGAATCCTTGGCGCGCACCGCGGTTCCGGTGGCCTTGACCAGATGGTCGATGCCGCCGGTGTGGTCGTGGTGCTTGTGGGTGATGAGGGTAAGGGCGATGTTCCCACCGGTCTCGCGAACCAGCGCCTCGGTGTGCGCGCGATCCTTCGGACCCGGGTCCACCACAACGTATTCCGTGGCGCCGGGAGCGCGCAGCAGCCAGGTGTTGGTGCCCTGCAATGTCATTCCGCTGGGATTGTCGGCCAGCACGACGGCGGCGGACGGAGTCACTTGCCGCAGTTGCTCGTACGCGGGGTGAGTGAGCGTCATTGTTTCGTCCTAATGCACCGAGCGTGATGCGTCCAGAGTTGAACGCATCACGCTTCCGACTGTGCCCCAAGCATTTCGGGGTCAACGCACCTCGGCGATGAGTTCCACCTCGACCGGGCTGTTCAGGGGCAGCTCGTTGACGCCGACCGCGGAACGGGCGTGCACCCCGGCCTCGCCGAGCACCGCGCCGAGCAGCTCGGACGCGCCGTTGATGACCAGCGGCTGGCTGTTGAAGCCGGACGCGGAGGCCACGAAACCGACGACCTTGACGATGCGCACGACATTGTCGAGGCCGACCAGATCGTGCACGACCGCAAGGGCGTTGAGAGCGGCCAGCTTGGCCATCTCCGCGCCCTGCTCGACGGTGACCTCGGCGCCGAGCTTGCCGGTCAGCGGCAGCTCGCCGTTCACGAACGGCAACTGCCCGGAGGTGTAGACGTAGTTGCCGGACCGGACGCCGGGCACGTACGCCGCGACCGGCTTCGGAGCCGACGGCAGTTCGAGCCCGAGCTCCTTCAGGTTCTCGGCCCAGGACATCAGCTCTTCGCCCGCTTCAGGTAGGCGACGTGCTGTTCACCGGTCGGTCCGGGCAGCACCGTGACGAGTTCCCAGCCGTCGGAACCCCACTGGTCGAGAATGGCCTTGGTGGCATGGGTCAACAGGGGCACCGTCGCGTACTCCCACACGGTCACATCACTCATGCGCTGAGACTAGCCCCGGCCGGCTTCCCCCAGTTCCCCAGGCCCGCCGACTACGCTGCGGGATCAGGAAATACGAGTTTCCAGAGTGGTGTATCAGACAGTTGCCGAGTCCTGTGGGCAGGAATTCGGGACGAGTTATAGGCTCGCGAGCGTGGGAGTACCGATAGCAGTGCCCGTTTCGGTTGAGCCGGGGGTCGAAGCAGGTTGGCCGGAGCGGGCGGACAAGGCCCGCCTGCACTACGTTTCCGGGAAGGGGGGCACCGGGAAGTCGACCGTCGCCGGGGCACTGGCACTCGCGCTGGCCGCCGGGGGACGCCGGGTGCTGCTGGTCGAGGTCGAGGGCAGACAGTCCATTGCCCAGTTGTTCGATCTCCCGCCCTTGCCGCCCACCGAGACTCGCATCGCCACCGCGGACGGCGGCGGCGAGGTGATGGCGCTGGCCCTCGATGTCGAGCACGCCTTCCTCGAGTACCTCGACATGTTCTACAACCTGGGCTTCGCCGGTCGCGCCATGCGCCGGGTGGGCGCCATCGAGTTCGTCACCACCATCGCGCCGGGTCTGCGCGACGTGATCCTCACCGGCAAGATCAAGGAATGCGCGGTGCGCGCCGACAAGTCCGGCAAGCCCGCCTACGACGAGATCGTCATCGACGCGCCCCCGACCGGCCGCATCGCCAGCTTCCTCGACGTCACCCAGGCCATGGCCGAGATCGCCGGCGGCGGTCCCATCGCCGCGCAGGCCGAGGGCGTGTCCAAGCTGCTGCACTCCGAGCAGACCATGATCCACCTGGTCACGCTGCTGGAGGCGTTGCCGGTGCAGGAAACCGCCGACGCCGTCGCCGAACTCACCGCCAACGACCTGAATATCGGGACGGTCATCGTGAATCGGGCGAGCGAGGGCTACCTGCCGCGCTCGGTGCGCGAACAGGCCGCGCAGGGCACGGTCGACATCGACGCCCTGCGAGCCGGACTGACCGAGGCCGGGATCAGCCTGTCCGAGACCGATTTCGAGGGCTTGGTCGCCGAGACCGTGGAGCATTCCGCGCGGCTGGCCGCCCAGGACGAGAGCGCCGCCGAACTGGCCCAGCTCGACATCTCGCGGCTGTACCTGCCGTCGCTGACCGACGGCATGGATCTGGGCGGGCTCTACGAGCTGGCCGAAGTCTTGAGCGCGCAGGGGGTTCGTTAGTCATGGTCGTTCCGGCAGGCACTGTGCCCCTGGACATTTCGAAGATCCTCGCGGATCCGTCGGCCCGCATCGTGGTGTGCTGCGGCTCCGGCGGCGTCGGCAAGACCACCACGGCCGCGGCCATCGCGCTGCGCGCCGCCGAGTCGGGCCGCAAGGTCGTGGTGCTCACCATCGATCCGGCGCGCCGGCTGGCCCAGTCGCTCGGCGTGAGCGATCTCGGAAACGCCCCGCAGAAGGTCGAACTCGGGCCCGACGCCAAGGGCGAGCTGTTCGCCATGATGCTGAACATGCGCCGCACCTTCGACGACATGGTGCTCGAGCACACCAGCCCGGACAAGGCCGAGCAGATCTTCGCCAACCCGATCTACCAGACCGTCGCGTCCTCCTTCGGTGGCACCCAGGAGTACATGGCGATGGAGAAGCTCGGGCAGCTGGCGTCCAAGCGCGAGTGGGACCTGATCGTGGTCGACACCCCGCCCTCCCGTAATGCCCTGGACTTCCTGGACGCGCCGAAGCGGCTGGGCAACTTCCTCAACGGCAAGATGATCCGGGTCATCATGGCCCCGGGCCGCGGGGTCGGGCGGTTCGTGGCGGGCGCCATGAGCCTGGCACTGCGCGGCGTCTCGACCATCGTCGGCGGTCAATTGCTCAAAGACGCCAGTGTCTTCTTGCAGTCACTGGAGTCCATGTTCGGCGGCTTCCAGGATCGCGCGGACCGCACCTACGCCATGCTGTCGCGGCCGGGCACCCACTTCCTGGTGGTGGCCGCGGCCGAGCCGGACGCGTTGCGCGAGGCGAGCTTCTTCGTCGATCGGCTCTCGACCGACCGGATGCCGCTGGCCGGCCTGGTACTGAACCGGACCCACCCGGTGCTGAGCGGCCTGTCCGCGGAGGAGGCGCAGGTCGCCGCGGATCGGCTCGCGCCGGAGACCGCGACCAACGGCGCGACGCCGGAACCCGAGGCGGATACCCCGGAGGCCCTGGCCGCCGCGGTACTGCGCATCCACGCCCACCGGGCCGCCACCGCCAAGCGGGAACAGCATCTGCTGCACCGCTTCACGGGCGCGCACCCGAGCGTCCCGATCGTCGCCGTCACCGCGCTGCCGTTCGAGGTCGCCGACCTGGAAGCACTGCGTGCGGTGGGTGATCAGCTGGTCGAGGCGGCCGTGAAGTCCGCCTGACCGCGTCAGGCAGTTCGGCCCTTTGGTTTGAAATGCCCGATCCGACCCCGGACACGGATCGAGCCCGCTTTCGCGGGCTCGATCCGTTCTGCTTATAGGGGGGATCTGGGTAAGGGATACTCGGTTACATCGCTACCTTCTGTGATCGCTGGACGCGGAAGAAGTCCGCCCAACTCGTCACCTCCGGATGCTGCTTGAGCAGCGCGCGGCGCTGCCGCTCGGTCATGCCGCCCCACACTCCGAACTCGACACGGTTGTCCAGGGCATCCGCCCCGCACTCCATCAGTACCGGGCAGTGCCGGCAGATGGTCGCCGCTTTGCGCTGCGCTGCGCCACGCACGAACAGCTGGTCGGGATCCACTTCCTTGCATCGGGCCTGGGAAACCCAGGCGATTCTCGCTTCGGCCTGCTCCACGTCCAATCGAGCGATCGGGGTAGTCATGTGCATTTGGTGTGCCCCTTTGCAGTCCGAACACCGGGTCACGGCGCTCCAGAATCGCGAGTGCAGCGCGCAGTTACCCAACCCCACTGCGTTCTGCACCACATTCCACTTTGAGTGTTAGCTCTATCACACTGGGTTCTCAATCTAGGTAAAGGTGTGCGGCCTGCGCAAGACCGTCCCGAGATTTTCTGGTACGTCCGTCCACGCATTCGTTGCACTGAACCGGGCAGTCCGTCTCTTTTAGGACGAATGAACACCCCGCCGGGCGAACACCGAGTGTCCGCGAGGCCAATTAGGCTAGGGCCCGTGCCGATCACACGAACGCTCTGGAGACTGGCAGGCGCGTGCGTCTTGGCCGCCGTGTTGCTCGCCGGTCTGCTGTTCCCGCTCGCCGGTGGCTTCGGGTTCATCTCCAACCGAGCAGCGGACGCCGTCGACAATGTCTCCGCCGAACTCGTCGAGGGCAATGTGCCCGCCGTCTCGACCATGGTGGATGCGAATGGAACACCGTTCGCCTGGCTGTACGAGCAGCGCCGCTTCGAGGTCCCCAGCGAGAAGATCTCCAATGACATGAAGCTGTCCCTGGTCTCGGTGGAGGACAAGCGCTTCGCGGACCACCACGGTGTGGACTGGCAGGGCACCTTCCGCGCCTTCCTGACCAACACGTCGGGCGGCCAGGTCTCACAGGGTGGCTCCACCATCGACCAGCAGTATGTGAAGAACTACCTGCTGCTCGTCGTGGCCAAGACCGACGCCGAACGCCGGGCCGCCACGGAGACCACCCCCGCCCGCAAGATCCGCGAGATCCGGATGGCGCTGACCCTGGACAAGCGGCTCACCAAGGACGAGATCCTCACCCGGTATCTCAACCTGGTGCCGTTCGGCAACGGCTCCTACGGCATCCAGGACGCCGCGCAGACCTACTTCGGCGTGGACGCCAAGGATCTGAACGTCGCGCAGTCGGCCATGCTCGCCGGCATGGTGCAGTCCAGCTCCAAGCTGAACCCGTACACCAACCCCACGGGCGTGCTGGAGCGCCGGAACACCGTGCTGGACACACTGATCCAGAACGTGCCCAATCGCGCCGACGAGTATCGCAAGGCCAAGGAATTGCCCCTCGGCGTGCTGCCCGAGCCCAAGGGCCTGCCGCGCGGCTGCATCGCGGCCAATGACCGCGGCTTCTTCTGCGACTACGCGATGCAGTACCTGAACAACGCCGGCATCAGCCGCGATCAGCTCGAGAAGGGCGGCTACCTGATCCACACCACGCTGGACCCGGCGGTCCAGGACCAGGTGCGCGACTCGCTGGCCGCCAACACCAACCCGAATCTGGACGACATCGCCGAGGTCATGAATATCGTGGCGCCCGGCCAGGATTCGCATCCGGTGCTGGCCATGGGCTCGAGCCGCGTCTACGGCCTGGACGCCAACGCGCATCAGACCGTGCAGCCGCAGCCGTACTCGATGGTCGGCGACGGCGCGGGCTCGATCTTCAAGATCTTCACCACGGCCGCGGCCATGGAGAAGGGCCTGGGCATCAATGCCACGCTGGATGTCCCGGCGTTCTTCTCGGCCAAGGGCATGGGTAATTCCGGGACGCCGGGCTGCCCGCCGGAGACCTACTGCGTGAAGAACGCGGGCAACTACGCGGGCTCGATGTCGGTGACGCAGGCGCTGGCGACCTCGCCGAACACGGCCTTCGTCAAGCTGATCCAGGCCGTCGGGGTGCAGCCGACCGTCGATATGGCGGTGCGCCTGGGCATGCGTTCCTACACCCAGCCCGGCACCTCCGGCCACGGCAACCAGAGCCTGGCCGACATGATCAAGGACCAGAACCTGGGCTCGTTCACCCTGGGCCCGGTGGCGATCAACCCCCTCGAACTGTCGAATGTGGCCGCCACGCTGGCCTCGAGCGGCAAGTGGTGCCCGCCCACCCCGATCAAGGAGGTGGTGGACCGCAACGGCAAGCAGGTGCCGCTGACCCAGCAGGCGTGTGAGCAGGTGGTGGATCCGGGCCTGGCCAACACCCTCGCCAACGCCCTGGGCCAGGACGTGGTGAGCGGTACCGGTGCCGGTTCGGCGCACTCGGTGGGCTGGAACGTCCCGACCTCGGCCAAGACGGGCACCACCGAGACCCACCGGTCCTCGGCCTTCCTGGCCTTCACCAACTCCTTCGCCGGGGCCAGCTACATCTACGGCGACAGCCCGACGCCGGGTGAGATCTGCTCGTTCCCGCTGCGCAGCTGCGGCAACGGAAACCTGTACGGCGGTAATGAACCCGCTAAGACCTATCTGGGCGCGATGAAGAACGTGCTCGACCGATTCCCGCCGGCGGCGCTGCCGCCGCTGGACGACAAGTACGTTCGCGGATCGAACAATTCGCAGATCCCGGATGTGATCGGCATGTCCCAGGCGGAGGCCACTTCCACCCTGGTCGGGGCGGGCTTCCAGGTGTCGGTGACGACGCAGCCGGGCGCGAACAAGGGGACGGTCATGAACGTCTCGCCGAACGGGTCGGCCATCCCGGGCTCGGTGATCACGCTCTACGTGAGCGACGGCAGTCAGATCCCGGCTCCCGCGCCGAACGCGCCGCCCACGGTGCCGGGCTTGCCGAGCATCCCGCTCCCGCAGCTGCCGCCGATCCCGATTCCCATCCCGATCCCGCGGTAGGCAATCGCGCAGTAGGCAATCGCGCAGTAGGCAAAGGAAAGGCCCGGAGTGATTCACTCACTCCGGGCCTTTCGTATTAATAAGACAGTGTCAGAGTCGCGCCTTCACCGCGGCGGAGATCCGCGACCCGTCCGCGCGCCCCGCGGCGAGCGCCGTCGCGGCCTTCATGACCTGACCCATCTGCTTCATCCCCGGCCGCTCCCCCAGCTGCTCGGCGACGTCGGCGATGGCGGTGTCGGCGATGTCGCCCACCTCGGCATCGGTGAGCGGGGTGGGCAGGTACTCGTCGATGATCGATTCCTCGGCGCGCTCGTTGGCGGCGAGTTCGCCACGCCCGGCCTGCTCGTAGACGACGGCGGCCTCATTGCGCTTCTTCGCCTCCTTCTGCAGGACGGCGATGATCTCCGCGTCGGAAAGCTCACGGGCCTCGGGTCCGGCGACTTCCGCGTTCTGAACGGCGGACAGCAGCATCCGCAGGGTGGCCAGCCGCAGCGTGTCCTTGCTCTTCATCGCGGTGGTCATGTCCGACCGCAGCTTGGATTTGAGTTCCGACATGAGCGACACGGTACGAGGGACTTCTATCGTGGTCCAGCTCATTTGACTCGATGTTTCTCCGCCGGGTCGCCTATTCTGGGCAAATGCCCGTCTTCTCGACCTCCGTCCTCAGCCGTGCCGCACTCGGAGCCGCCGGGGCCGCGGTCGCCGGAATCGGATACGCGACGCTCATCGAGCGCAATGCCTTCACGCTGCGTGAGGCGACGCTACCGGTGCTGGAACCGGGCAAGCCCTCCCTACGGGTGCTGCACATCAGCGACCTGCACATGATGCCCGGGCAGCAGCTGAAGCAGGCCTGGCTGCGGGAGCTGGACCGGCTGGAGCCGGATCTGGTGGTGAACACCGGGGACAACCTCTCGCACCAGAAGTCGGTGCCCGCCGTGGTGCAGTCGCTGGGCGGATTGCTCGCGCGTCCCGGCATCTTCGTGTTCGGCTCGAACGATTACTTCGCGCCGGTGCCGAAGAACCCGCTCAAGTACTTCAACAAGGACCACAAGCGGGTCTACGGCGATCCGCTGCCCTGGCAGGATCTGCGGGCCGCGTTCACCGAGCGGGGCTGGCTGGATCTGACGCATGTGCGCCGCGATATCGAGGTCGCCGGGGTGCGGATCTCGACCGCGGGCGTGGACGATCCACATCTGCAGCGGGACCGTTACGACACCGTGACGGGTGCGCCGAATCCGCTGGCGGACTTGAGCATCGGACTCACCCACTCGCCGGAGCCGCGGGTGCTGGACCGATTCGCGGCCGACGGCTACGACCTGGTGATGGCGGGCCACACCCACGGTGGGCAGCTGTGCCTGCCGGGCTTCGGCGCCTTGGTGACCAACTGCGGGATCGACCGCGCCCGGGTGAAGGGCGCCTCGCGCTGGGGTGCGCACACCCGGCTGCACGTGTCGGCGGGTCTGGGGACTTCGCCCTGGGCTCCGTACCGGTTCTGCTGCCGCCCCGAGGCGACGCTGCTGACGCTGGTCGGCGCGCCGCCGAAGAAGCCGGTCGCCGAGTCGGGGCGGGGCCGCACCGCGTCGTCGGAGGCTGTCGCGCGGTGAGCGCACGCCGCGATATACAGCGCGGTATGTAGTCGTCAGTCAGGGGGCAACCGTGACCAGTGGAAACGACCACAGCAACGAGCCCGGCCGTCCGGAACCCGATCCGGACTGGTGGCAGGGTGTGCCCGGACAGGATCAGACCTGGCAGCAGCCGCAACCGTCGCCGCAGCCGGGTTATGGTGCGCCGCAACCCGATCCGGGCTGGCAGCAGCCCGGCTACGGGCAGCCGCAGCCGACGACCCCGCTCACCGGCGGTCCGTACGGCCAGCCCTATCCGCCCGGTCCCGCCCAGTACCCGGCCCAGTACCCGCCGACCCAAGCGTTCGGCGCGCCGCCGGGCTACGGCCGGCAGCCCGGCTATGGCCAGCAGCCGCCCTATCCCCCACCGCCCGGTGGCGGCAACCGCCGGGTATGGCTGTTCGCCGGTGTCGGCGTGCTGGTGCTGGCGATCATCGCCGCGGTGGTGGTCGTGGCGCTGGTGCACCGGAACTCGAACGACGCCTCGGCGAAGTCGAACACCACGCCGTCGCTGATCAGCGCGCTCACCTCGACCGCGGCCAAGCCCAGCCAGTCGGGCCGGCCGACGACCGCCAGGACCACCGCTCCGAAGGCGACCAGCACGCCCGCCGCGGTGATCCCCGGGTACCAGGTGGTCACGATCCCGGACAACGGTGCGGCATACGACATTCCGCAGAGCTGGAAGGTGGACGGCACCGGGCAGAGCACCTTCGGCAGCGGCGCGGACAGCATTCCGGTGGCCGGGCTGGCGCAGGACGGCATCGAGTACTGCCCGAAGTACGTGCGCACCAACATCTTTCTGACCCAGTCCGACGAGACGGATCCGACGCGGGCGGCGGCCGACATCGGCACCCGGATGGGCCGCATCGGCTGGTCCACGTCGACGGGTGCGACGCCCGGCGCGGCGGAGTCCTTCCAGTCCTCGGACGGGCAGCTGCAGGGCATCTACATGGAGACCAAGGGCGCTGCCCCGGCTCCGGCGGCGGGCTGTGCCTCGACGTATTCGGTCTACACCTTCGCCTTCCCCGGCGACAGCGGCGCTTTCGTGTTCACTATCGCCGCGGACACCGGGGTGGACCAGTCCGTGGACGCGACCTCGGCGAAGAAGATTCTCGCCAGTATCCGACCGATCCAGTAGGCGGCACGACTCGTCACAGGGGGTCCGACGATGAGCGGTGAAACCGACGGCCAGGACATCGATCCGGAGAAGACGACGTCCGGCGGGGACTGGTGGCAGGGGCCGGTGCACGAACGGCCCAAGCCCAGCCCACCGAACCCATCTCCCCATCCGAGCCCGAATTCCCAAGCCTCCGGGTCCAATCCGATCCCGGGGCCCGGTCCGGCCTCGGGTCCTGGACCGTGGCCGGGCCCGAGCCCGTACCAGTCGGGGCCTAATCCCTACCAGTCCTCGCCCTATCGGTCCGGGCCGAATCCCGTTCCGCCGAGCGCGAATTCGTACAGCACGGGCGCGTCGCCCTTCGCCGCCGGGCAACCGGGCGGCTTCGGGCCCCCGCCGGGCGGCAATCGCGGGCGGGTGTGGCTGCTGGCGGGCGTGGGCGCGCTCGTGGTGGCGATCGCGGCCGTCGTGGCGATCGTGATCGTGATGCACGATTCCGGCAAAGGCCCTGCCCCGACCGCCGCGAAGCCCACCCCGATCACCAGTGCGCCCGCCACCACGCCGCGCACCACCACGACCCCGCCGTCCACCTTGACTCCCCAGATTCCCGGCTATCAGGTCGACGTGCCCAAGGACCTGAAGGCCGCGTGGGACATCCCCAGCGACTGGAAGACCGATCTGACCGCTACCACCTACGGGAACGGCACCGACAGCATGCCCGCGGCGGGCTTCGCGGAGGAGGGTTCGGACTACTGCCCGGGCAATGTGCGGACCACCATGTTCCTGTCCACCTCGGATATCTCCGACGCGACGGCGGCTGCCACCGATGTGGGTGCGCACGCCGCCCGCATCGGCTACACCACCAAGACCTCGCTCACCGCGGGCGCCGCGCAACCCCTCGACACCAGCGACGGCCAGTTGCACGGCACCTTCCTGGAGACCAGCGGCGCCTTCACCGCTCCCGCGGGATGCGCCACCGGCTATTCGGTCTACACCTTCGCCCTCAGCGTGGGCGCCGGCAAGGGTTCGCTGGTGCTGGTGATCCTCGCCGACACGGGCGTGGATCGCTCGGTCACGGCCGATTTCGCGCGTAAGCTGTTCGCCACTTTTCGCCTGCTTTAGAGCACCTGACCAGCCGATTTAACGTCTGGACGACGGGTGCGCTAAGCTACTGCAGGTTCGCTTCACGGGGTGTGGCGCAGCTTGGTAGCGCGCTTCGTTCGGGACGAAGAGGTCGCAGGTTCAAATCCTGTCACCCCGACTGTGTGGTTGAGACACAACTCGGCCCCCGGCTCTTTCGAGAGCCGGGGGTTTTGTGTTTTTCAGGGACCGGCGTGCGTTTCGGGGACCCAGTGTGATTTCGGGGTTGGTTTTCAGTCGTCAGCCCGCGACCGGACGAAGGCGGGTGCCGCCCAGGCGGTCCGCGTGGTCGGTGAGGATGGTGCGCAGGGCGGCGGCGGATGTCGCGTCCACCGGCGTGAGGACCGTGATGCTGTGGTCGGCCCCGTCGGGGCTGGTGAGGTTGTCGTAGCAGACCGTCAGGTCGCCCGCGTCGGGATGCCGGATGCGTTTGGTGCCGTGGCTGCGGTCCTGCACCGCATGGTCGTCCCACCAGGTGGCGAATTCGGGGCTGTCCGTGCGCAATTCGCCGATCACCTCGCGCAGGCGCGGGTCGTCGGGGTGGCGGGCCAGGTTGCGGCGCAGGTTGCCGACGGTCTCGCGGGCCACCCTGTCCCAGTCCAGCTGGGTGGCGCGGGTGGCGGGGTCGAGCAGGGTCAGGCGGGCGACATTGATGCCGGGTTCGAAGCCTGGGCCGAACAGGGCCGACGCGGCGGTGTTGCGGGCGAGCACGTCGAGGCGGAAGTCGGACAGGTAGGCCGGGAGCGCGGGCAGGCCGTCGAGGATGGCGCGCAGTGACTCCGGCGGGTCGGCCGGTCGGCGGCGGGTGGGCGGCTGGGCGCCGCGGGCGATGAGGTGCAGGTGCGCGCGCTCGGCGTCGGTGAGCCGCAGGGCGTCGGCGAGGGCGTCGAGGATGGCGGCGCCGGGGGTGCCGACGCGGCCCTGTTCGAGGCGGATGTACCAGTCGACGCTGACCGCCGCGAGCTGCGCCACCTCCTGCCGTCGCAGGCCCGGAGTGCGCCGCTGCCCGACGTTCGGCAGCCCCGCCTGTTCGGGGGCCAGCCGTTCCCGCATGGCCCGCAGGAAGGCGCCCAGCTCCCTTCCCGATGTCGTAGTGTCCACGCTCGCACTCCTTCTCGCCGGAGCACCGGCACCGCCCCGGCTCCCGGCCCTCAGCCTAGGGTGCGGCCGGGTGGCACGCGGGATACCAGGGTGCGGACGATCTCCCTGGCGATACCGGATTCCGAGAGTCTCTTCTCGTCAGTCGAGCAACGAGGAGAACCGCCATGAATCGCACCGCACGCATCGTTTCCGCGACCTTCGCCGTGGCGGCCCTGCTGTCCGCCGCCGCCTGCGGCAGCGACCGGGATCCGTCCGCCCCGGCCCCGCGCCCGAATCCGGCTCCGTCCGTTCAGGTTCGGGCCGTGGTCCCGGCGTCGGCCGCCCCGTTCACCGTCACCACCGGCGACGCCACGGCCGACCGTGCCTTCCCGGCCGACTTCTACGCGGGCGCCTTCGGTTGCACGGCCGCCAATCACGCTCCGCGCCTGCACTGGTCCGGCGCTCCGGCCGGAGCGAAGAGCTTCGCGGTCACCATGTTCGACCCGGACGCGCCGACCGGCGCGGGCTTCTGGCATTGGATGAACTGGGACATCCCCGCCGCCGCAACCGATTTCACCGCGGGCGCCGCGGGTGTGGCGGGCGCCAACGACGCCGGTGTCCCCGGCTACCTGGGTCCGTGCCCGCCCGCCGGCGACCGGCCGCACACCTACCAGATCTCCGTGCTGGCCCTGGACACCCCGACGCTGGACCTGCCCGCGGCGACCACCCCGGCGGTCGCGTCCTTCTCGATGGGTTCGCACATCATCGGAGTGGCCCGGCTGTCGCTGACCGCGCAGCGACCCTGACCCGAACGCACGCCGGGTCCCGGCCACCCGGCCGGGACCCGGTGCGGTGGAACGGCTTTCAGCCCAGGTGCAGGCGCCGCATGAGGCGCAGCGTGACCAGGGTGGACTTGAGCTGCTTCTCGTAGGGCATGTTGGCGCGGGCGGCCATGATCTGCTTCTTCTGCACGCCGACATTGATGGTGTCGGTGTACTTGAGAATGCCGGCCGCGCCGTGACGGGTGCCGACGCCGGACTGCTTCACGCCGCCCGACGGGGTCCCCTTGGCCGCGTAGCTGGTGACGAAGCCGTCGTTGATATTGATGGCGCCGGCTTCGACGCGCTCGGCGAGTTTCGTTGCGCGGTCGATGTTTCCGGTCCAGATGCTGGCGTTGAGGCCGTACGCGGTGTCGTTCGCGAGCGCGACGGCCTCGTCCTCGGTGCTGTACTTGTAGATGCTGACCACGGGGCCGAAGGTCTCCATGGTGGCGTGGGCCATGTCCTTGGTGACGCCGGTGAGGACGGTCGGCTCGAAGAAGGCGGGGCCGATGTCGGGGCGGGGGTTGCCGCCGGTGACGACGGTCGCGCCCTTCTCCCGGGCCTCGTCGACGTGGGAGGCGACGCGCTTCATGTGGTCCACCGAGACCAGCGAGCCCATCTCGGGATCGAAGTCGTAGCTGGCGCCCATCTTGCCGGCGAGGTCCTCGGCGGCGGCCACGAAGCGGCGCAGGTACTCGTCGTAGATGCGCTCGTGGACGTAGATGCGCTCGATGTGCATGCACGCCTGACCGGTGTTGCCGAAGACGGCGAACACGGCCGAGGGGATGGCCTCGTCGAGGTTGACGTCGTCGAGCACGATCATCGGGTTCTTGCCGCCGAGTTCCAGGCTGCAGCCGATGAGGTTGCGTCCGGCCTGCTCACCGATGGTGCGGCCGGTGGCGGTGGAGCCGGTGAACATGACGAACTCGACATTGTCGATGAGGGTGGGCCCGACGTCGGGGCCGCCGCCGCAGACCACCTGGATGAGCCCGCGCGGCAGGCCCGCCTTCTGCAGCAGTTCGATGCCGTACAGGGTGCACAGCGCGGTCTTGTTGTCCGGCTTCATGATCACGCCGTTGCCGGCCATGAGCGCCGGGGTGGAGTCGGACATGGAGATGGCGAACGGGAAGTTCCAGGGCGCGATGACCGCGACCACGCCCTTGGGCCGGTGCTCCTCGGTGGAGGAGGTGATGACCGGCATCGGGCCGCTGCGCTTCTTGGGCTTGAGGGTCTTCTCGGCGGTCTTCAGGTAGTGGGCGATGACCATCGGCGTATCGCACGCCTCCTCGATGGCCATCCGCCGCGCCTTGCCGCAGCCGATCTGGATCAGGTCCGCGATGGTCTCGATCTCGGAGAGAATCAGCTCGTGCGCACGCTCGAATACGGCGAGGCGGTCCTTGAGCGGCCGGGCGGCCCATTCCTTCTGGGCGGCGCGGGAGATCTCGACGGCGGCCTCGACGTCCTCGGGCGAGGACTGCGGCAGGTAGCCGACGACGTCGCCGGTGTAGACCTCGACCATCTCGAAGGGCTCGCGGGCCTCGCCGGCCTGGCCCGCCGTCACCATCGCGGTCAGCCGGTTGATGAGGGATTCCGTGACGCGCGGCGGAAGCTTCGCCTTGCTCGTTGTGCTCATGGGACTCTCTCCACTACTTGCCGCCCGTGACGGCGGTCACCATGATCCAAACTAGAACACGTTATTGTTCAGGACAACGGCGCGGGGTAGTTTCGTGCCGGAATCTTGGTTCGCCCATGTGGAAAGAAGGGTCGGCGATGACCACAGCGACTGCTGAAACACCTAGCAACACCGAACCGCACGCTCTGGTCGAGAAGCGCGGCGCGACCCTGATCGTCACCATGAACCGCCCCAAGTCCAAGAACGCCCTCACCGGCGAGATGCTGGCGATCATGACCGAGGCGTGGGACACCGTCGACAACGATCCGGAGATCCGCTCCTGCATCCTCACCGGTGCCGGCGGCGCGTTCTGCGCGGGCGCGGACCTGAAGGCCATGAACAAGCGCAGCCCGGACGACGGCATGAAGGAGGGCAGCGCGTTCGACCCGTCCCGCATGCCGGGTCTGCTCAAGGGCCGTCGCCTGACCAAGCCGCTGATCGCGGCGGTGGAGGGCGCGGCCATCGCGGGCGGCACCGAGATCCTGCAGGGCACCGATATCCGCATCGCCGGTGAGAGCGCCAAATTCGGTGTCTCCGAGGCGAAGTGGAGCCTGTTCCCGATGGGCGGCTCGGCGGTGCGGCTGCCGCGCCAGATCCCCTACACCGTTGCGGCGGAACTGCTGCTGACCGGTCGCCACATCACCGCGGCCGAGGCGCTGAACTTCGGCCTCATCGGCCACGTGGTGCCGGACGGGACCGCGCTGGACAAGGCCCTCGAAATCGCCGAGCTGATCAACAACAACGGCCCGCTGGCCGTGCAGGCGATCCTGAAGGTCATCCGCGACACCGAGGGCATGCACGAGGAAGAGGCGTTCAAGATCGACGCCAAGGTCGGCTTGCCGGTCTTCCGCAGCAACGACGCGAAGGAGGGCCCGCGCGCCTTCGCCGAGAAGCGCAAGCCGAATTTCCAGGGCAACTAGGAATTCCGGGGACTATCCCCCGGAGCTGAGGTGGCGACGGACCTCTCACATCGCCACCTCACCGTCAGCGAGCGGCCAGCTCCTCGCCGAGGAAGCCGCCGGACTGGTGCCGCCACAGCTGCGCGTACGTACCCTCGCCGCGCAGCAGCTCCTCGTGGCTGCCCTGTTCGACGATCCGCCCGCGATCGAGCACGATCAGCCGGTCCATCCCGGCCACCGTGCTCAGCCGGTGCGCGACCACCAGCGCCGTACGCCCTTCCATCAACTCCCAGAGCGCTTGCTGCACAAGGATTTCGCTCTCGGAGTCGAGGGCGCTGGTGGCCTCGTCCAGCAGCAGGATCGGGGCGTCGCGCAGGATGGCCCGGGCGAGCGCGACCCGCTGGCGTTGCCCGCCGGAGAGTTTCACGCCGCGCTCGCCGATGAGCGTCTCCATCCCCTCGGGCAGCCCGTCGGCGAATTCGGTGACGTGCGCGGCCTTGGCGGCGCGCCGCACCTCGTCGTCGGTGGCCCCGGGCCGGGCGAAGCGAATGTTGTCGCTCAGCGACCGGTGGAACATGGCCGGGTCCTGCGGCACGTAGGACAGCAGGCTGCGCAGATCACGCTGCCGCAGGCGCGAAATATCCTGTCCGCCGATGCGGATGACACCGCCGTCGACGTCCATCATGCGCAGCAGCAGCTGGGTGAGCGTGCTCTTGCCGCCGCCCGACCGGCCGACCAGGCCGATGCGCGCGCCACTGGCCACTTCCAGATCCAGCCCGCGGAACAGGGGCGGCGCGCCCGCGTGGGCGAAGTCCACCCGCTCGAACCGGATGCCGGAGCCCTTGGGGCACAGCGGTTCCGGCTCGCTCGTGTCGAGCACCGTCGGCGATTCCAGCAGCAGTTCGGTGAACTGCGCGGCCTCGGTGGTGGAGCTCTCCAGTCGCCGGTAGATCTGGTTGAACCGGAACATGATGCCGGTGGCGTTCCAGTAGTAGGTGAAGGCCACCATGATCACCTCGACCGAGGCGTGCCCACCGCCGATGCCCAGCGCGATCAGCAATCCGGAGACGTTCACGATCACCATCAGCGGCGTGACCGCGGTGTCGATGTAGAGGTTGTTGTAGTCCCAGGACCGCAACGACTTTCGCCGCTGTACCGCCACCCGCCGCCGATGCTCGTCGATCTCCTGCGGTTCGGCCGCGAAGGCCCGCACCGCCTGCATGTTCGACAGGGTGTCGGAGACGTGGCCCGATACCCGCGCGATGGCGGCCTCGCGATCGTCGACCAGGTGCTGGCGCCGCCGGATCAGCGGGGCGACCACGACGCCGCTCACCGTGATCAGGCCGAGCAGCACGATGACCAGCATCGGGTCGTAGCGCCACAGCACCACCGAGGCGAAGCTCAGCGGCACCAGGGCGGCGACGATCTCGAAGGCGAAGGTATCGGCGAACTCCTCGAACCGGGTCGCGAAGCTCAGGGCGCGCTTGGTCAGCGAGCCCGCGAAGTTGTTGTGGAAGAACGCCGAATCCTTGGCCAGCAGTTCGTCCATGGCGGTGTTGTAGAGACTCTCGATGCCATAGGCGTCGAGACGGTTGAGACAGTGGATCCCCAACCGCCAGAAGACTTCCGCGATGAACAGCAGCGTGCCGAACCCGATCACGTACGGCGCGAGTGTGCCGAACGAGGAGTCACCGGTGGCGGCCACCTTGCCCACGACCACCGCGACCAGCAGCGGCGCGATGTAGAGCTGGCAGATATTGCCGAGGGCGGGCCCCAGCATGGCCGGAATCGTGATTGCCTTGCGCCGGGCCATTTCCCGGCCGTAGTAGCGCAGAACCAGCCTGATAGCGGATGTGCGCGAACTCATCCATCCCCTCTCGAACAGGTGCTTCGAGCAGTGCAGACAGCCCAGAGTGCCTGGTGGGGAGAGAGTGCGCCACCGAATTATTGCTGCACGGTAGCTGGCTTCCGGCTCCGGCCGAACGGATTTCAGCGCTGGGCAGCCTCAGGGCCGGCTGCCCAGCGCTGGGAGCGGATGCCGATCGGAGCACGTGCCGGCATCCACGTTCGGGGGGATTACTCGGTGGGGTGCACCGTGCGCCGGACGATGGCCCGCGCCAGGCCGGGCAGCAGCCTCCGCATGAGATACGCCGGTCGCGCCTGTCCGGGGAAGACGAACAGCGGCGACTTCGGTTTGGCCAGTGCCTTTTCCAGCGCGTCGACAATGCTCTCGGGCGTGGCGCCGCCGGCGTTGCCGAGCACGCTGGCGTTCTCCTTGCGGACCGCGTCCAGGAACGGGGTCTCCACCATGGGCGGGCAGAGCACGAGCAGCCGCACGCCGGTGTGGTGCAGTTCGTAGGAGAGGCTGTCGGCGAAGCCGACCACCGCGTGCTTGGAGGCCGTGTACCCGGCCATGCCGGGTGAGGGCAGCCAGCCCGCGAGCGAAGCGAACAGCACCACGGTGCCGGCGCCGGCCTGCTTCATGGCGGGGATGACGGCCTGGCAGAGGTTGACGGTGCCGATGTAGTTGATGTCCATCATCTTCCGGATCTGGGCCACGTCGTGGTCCAGTACGGAGGCGTGCACGTGCGCCATGCCGGCCGCGTGCACCAGGCGGTCGATGGTGCCCAGTTCCGCGCGCACCTTGTCGACGACGGCGCGGACCTGCGCGGAATCCGACACGTCACACGCGTAGGTGTGGGTGTTGGGCGAGCGCGCGGCCATGGTGGCCAGGCCGTCGGCGTTCAGGTCGACCGCGGCCACCTGCCAGCCCGCGGCGGCGAGTCGCTGCGCGACGATGCGTCCCATGCCGCTGGCCGCTCCGGTGACGAGTGCCGTCCGGCTCATCGGACCTCCCGGGTCTGCAATACCGTCGCGGCGTCCTCGAAGGTCATGCGGAGTGCGCCGATCCGGCTGGAGAACAGTGCGCGCGCCGGGAGCCCCAGCGCGCGCAATTGCTGGGAGACCGGATGGTCTCCGAGTTCGATCCGCGCACCGCCCGGCCGTCCCCGGACCTGGGCCGGATTCATGACCCACGGTGTGCGCCGCAGGATTCCGTTGCGAGCGGTGTAGGCGTCGATGGATGCCCCGCCCGCGCCACCGGGCATGCGGAAGCCGTCGGCGACCCGCAGCGCGAGCACGAACTGCCCGTCGACGCGGACCTCGCAGCGGTGCCCGCGCCCGTCCGGCGTGATGTCGATATCGGCCATGAGCTTCGGGAAGCCCCAGATGGATTGCCCCGCTTCACAGGTGAAGCTCTGGTTGACCGGCAGCCAGTGGATGTACGCCCCGGTGCTGTTCTTACGTCCCGGCTGTCTGGCCATGAGCGAGAAGGCGAATTCGTGGTACGGCCCGAGGTCCCCGTCGAGGTAGCGGACGAAGGCCAGGGAGAGCACGGCCCTTCCGGGCAGCGTCGTGATCGGCTCCAGCCCGGTGCCGGTGAGCAGGTCGCGGGCCGCGGCCGCGTCGACGAGGAACAGCGCCGAGCAGGCGTCGGCGTGCCGGATCTGCACCGGCATGCGGACCTGTTCGCCGAGTACGGTATGCGCCTCCATGCCAGAATTAGAACAGGTTTCAGTGACGGACGCCGGTTGTTTCAACGAGTTTCTTCACCTCGCCTCGTAGTCGGGTCCCCGCTCGGCCACATAACCCTTGGCCCAGCGGTAGTCGGGCTTACCGCTCGGCGTGCGCGCGACGGTCTCGGCCACCCAGATCCGCCGCGGCAGTTTGTATCCCGCGAGACGCGCGCGCACGTGCTCCGCCAGCGCGGCGAAGTCGATCGCGCCCGCGGCCGGCGACACCACGGCCGCCACCAGCTGCCCCCAGCGCTCGTGCGGCACCCCGATCACGACCGCGTCGTAGACGGCGGGATGGGCCTTGACGGTGGCCTCGACCTCTTCCGGGAAGACCTTCTCCCCGCCGGTATTGATGACCATATTGCCGCGGCCGATCAGGGTGACCGACCCGTCGGACTCCACGCGCGCGCGATCGTCGGTGATGACCATGCGCACCCCGTCCACGGTGCGGAAGAGCTTGTCGGTCTTGACCGGATCCTTGTAGTAGCCGATCGGCACATTGCCGGTCTTGGCCACCCAGCCCTCGCCGCCCGGCGCGACGGGCCACCCGGCGTCGTCCACCACCAGCGCCCCGCGCCCGGTGTGCACCCGCGGCGCACGGGCCGGATCATCGTCCTTCTGCGCGAATCCGATACCGCCGAAACCGGTTTCGGAGGAGCCGATGGATTCGGTGACCAGTGTGCTGGGGAACAGTTCCAGCAGTGCGTTCTTCACCGGCTGGGTGAGCTGGGCCGCGCCGGAGCCGATGGAGATCAGCGACGACGCGTCCACCGGCGCGGCCCGGTAGGAGTCCACCAGCGGCCGGGCGATGGCGTCGCCGGTGACCACCAGGACCTGGGGCCGCTCCCGCGCCACCACCTGCCACACCTCGTCGGCGTCGAAGCGCGGCTGGAACAGCACCGCGTTGCCGGACCACAGCGCGGTGAAGGTGGGCATCATGGCGGCGGCGTGGATGAGCGGCGGCAGCACGAACCAGGTCATGGGCGAAGGGTTCCCGGCCCCCGCGCGGGATTGCTGGTACTCGTCGGCGACGGGTTCACCGGTGTAGAAGTCGATGCCGCCGCCCAGCACCCGCCACATGTCCTCCTGCCGCCAGATGACGCCCTTGGGCAGGCCGGTGGTGCCGCCGGTGTACATGATGAAGTGATCGTCGGCGCTGCGCGGCCCGAAATCCCGTTCGGGCGAACCGGATTCGAGCGCCTGCTCGTACGGGACGGAGGTGGTCGGCAGCCCCGCGCCGCCCTGATCGTCCTCCACCACCAGGGTGTGCCGCAGCTTCGGCAATTGCGGCCGGATCTCCTCGATCAGCGGCGCGTAGCAGCGGTGGTGCACCGTCATCTCGAGGTCGGCGTTGTCGTAGACGTAGCGCAGTTCCTCCGCGCGGTACCGGTAGTTGATATTGACCGGCACCGCGCGAATCTTGTAGCAGCCCAGCAGTGTTTCGAGACTCTCGATGCCGTTGTGCATGTGGAAGCCGATGTGGGTCCCCGGTCCCGCGCCGGCGGCGGTGAGGTGGTGGGCCAGCCGGTTGGCGCGGGCGTCGAGTTCGGCGAAGGTGCACCGGCGCGGGCCCTCGATGACGGCGGTCCGGTCCGGCACGGCGTCGGCGGAGTGTTCGAAGAGGTCGGCGAAAGTGCACGCCATGGCCGTATCTCCTGGTGTGTTCCGGCTACAGGACGGTGAGCGGCAGCGGGATGCCCCGGTCGGTGAAGGTGAAGGCGGCCCCGGAGCTGAACCGGGTGATGGCGACCTCGTCGGCCTCGCGGTACGGCAGGTCCGCGCAACCGATTTCGAGGGTGAGGCCGCACTCGTCGACAGAGCGGACCCGGGTGTGGAAACGCGGGTTGACCCCGCGCACCAGAGCGTCGAGCGGGGCCAGGTGCTCGGGGTCGAGCAGGGCGGGCCACGCACCGTCGTCGATCGCGCCGCAGCCGCGGCCGATCCGCAGTTCCACCAGTTGTTCGCCGCCGGTGGTCTCGGTGGCGACCTGCATGTCGACGTAGGCGGCCGGATTGAAGGCGGGATGCAGCCGCAGCACCTTGGCCAGCGCCGCCGCGTCGTCGCCGAGCCCGAGCGCCGTGCGGATGCGCTCGGCGGTGAGGCCGGCGATTCCCGTCCACTGCTTGCGCAGGATATCCAGCGCCACATCGGGTTTCGTCCGGGGCTCGACGGCGGTCCGGTAGCCGAGGGTGAGCAGATGGTGCTGCAGGCACACCTCGTCGGCGATCCGGATGAGCGCGGAGCGGGAGAAGTCCGCGAAGCGCAGATCGCTCAGCAGCGGACCTGAATAGTCGTGCTGTCCCGGATCTTCCGGGTCGATGGGCGCCAATACCGTGGCGGCGGCTTCGGATCCGGCCACCACCTGCGCGTCGTCGGGCGGGACCGGGGGCTCGTGGGCGGGATCGATGGTGACGGTCCACGCGCACACCGGCTTCTTGGGATGTTCCAGCCGATCGGCGGGCTCGCGGGGTGGGCGGTGCACCGGGCGGACCTGCGCGTAGGGGTTGGTGGCCAGCGCGGTCGCGTCGAAGGTGGGGTCTTCGATGTCGTGGCACATGGCGACCACGAACTCGGTGCCCATCGGCTCCACGTCGGCGAGCGCGCCGCAGTGGTCCAGGTGGAATTCGCCGTGGTCGTGGTCGATCACCCGGAAGCGGAAATCCATGAATTGCGGTGGCGCGCCGATATCCAGCTGGAAGCCCTTGAAGATGGCGTCCACGCCGTCGCCGGTGATGTCGAGCGCCCGCCGCATGCGCCGGGTGTAGACCGGGCTGGCCAGCTGCCATTCCTCGATGGCCACCGCCGTCATGCCTTCCCGGCCCAGCGCACCCAGCACGTGCGCCATGCCGGAGCGGTCGATGAGGTGGCCGCACAGCAGCAACTCCGGAACCAGCAGGGCCAGTTCGGATCTGGTCAGGGCTTCGAATCTGCTGTTCACCACAGGGGCACCGGCCCCTTTCCGACGGGGTACCAGCCGGGCAGCGGTTCGCCCGTCATGGCCCGTTCCATGCGCTTGCGCATTCCGGACGATAGCGCGTCGTTCGAGATCATCTCGACGAAAAGCGCGGTCACATTGCCGAAGTCGAAGAAGTCGCGCTGCCAGGACCACCGGTAGTCACCCGCGTAGCGGAACCAGCTGCCGCCGATGCCCTCCGGACTGTAGGGCCGGCCATCCGCCCGCCGGCCCTCGTTGACCTGCTTCCAGAAGCCGATGACGCTGCCGCTGCGCTCGTCGACCACGAATTCCTGATACGGATAGGTCCAGCCCTCCAGGCCGAACATCTCCTGGCCGAGCGCGATGTCACGGATCTCGTCGCGGCCGACGGCCATGAACTCCTGCTGCGGGCCGTAGTTCCAGCCGTAGGTGGCGTCCTCGGTGTAGAAGTGCTCGAGCGGCTTCCAATCGCCCTGGGCCTCACACTGTTTGTTCTCGTCCACCCAGCGGCGGATCATCTCGTCGAGTTCGTCGCGGGACCAGCTCACCGCGGCCTCCTTCTGTTCGGGTTGCGCTATTCGGCGGCGCTGTCGTCGACCAGCGACAGCGCCTGGGTCGGGCAGTAGCGGACGGCGGCGCGGGCCGCCTCCAGGTCGGCGCCGGGGTCGGGGCGCAGGATCCGGACCTGGCCCTGTTTGGGCACCTGGAAGAGTTCGGGGGCCTCGTCCTGGCAGACGGCGTGGCCCTGGCAGAGATCGAGATCGACGATCAGTCGCATCAGGAGGCGTCCTTCCTGTCCTGGATCGGCGCTTCCGGCTGCACCTCCACCAGCACCAGGTGCGCGCCGCGCGGGGTGGAGACGACCGCGGTCACGGCCGCCGCGAGATCGGCCGGCCGCAGGAACTGCGGGTGCCGGGCGAAGCCCCATTTCACCCAGTTCTCCAGCAGCGGGCCGACGACTTCCGGGGTGGCCTGCATGCCCATGCCGGTGAGGGTCTGCCCAGGGCGGACGATGGACGAGCGCACCCCGGTGCCCTCCAGCTCCATGCGCAGCTGGGTGGCGAAGGCCTCCACCCCGGTCTTGGCCGCGTTGTACGCGCCCGCGCCGGGACGCACCCGGACCGCGCAGTCGGAGCCGATGACGACGAAGTCGCCGCGCTGCCGTTCGATCATGCCCGGCAGCACCCGGTGCGCCAGGCGCTGCGCGCCGACCAGGTGCACGCGGACCTGGGATTCGAAGACGTCGGGATCCATTTCCCAGGCCTGCCCGAATTCGAGGTCGCCCGCACCGGAGACCAGGATCTCGGTGGGGCCCAGCGCTGCTTCGGCGGCGGTCACGAATTCGTGCACCGAATCGGTGTCGGAGACGTCCAGCCGTCCGGCGAACGCCTCACCGCCGGCGGCGCGGATCTTCTCGGCGAGGGTCTCGCAGATCTCCACCCGGCGTGCGCCGAGCGCGACCGGATGCCCCAGGGCGGCAAGGGCTTCCGCCGTGGCGGCGCCGATGCCGGAGGACGCGCCCGCGACCATGGCGGGACGGCGGCCGGGATGTGCGGGGAAACGGGTCATCGACGGACCTCCACGGAGACGGGCAGGTGGGCGAATCCGCGCACATTCACCGAATGCACGCGCCGGCAACCGGATTCACCGATGCCGAAGGCGGGCACGCGAGCCGCGAACTCCCCCAGCACGATCGAGGCCTCCAGCCGGGCCAGGTGCGCACCCAGGCAGAAATGCACGCCGCGGCCGAAGCTGATCAGCCCGCCCTTGTCGGCGCGTTCGATGTCGTAGCGGTCCGGGTCGTGGAAGACGGCGGCGTCGCGATTGGCGGAACCGACGAGCAGCAGCACCTTGGCGCCCCGCGGAATCGTCTGCCCGTAGTACTCGAGATCCTCGGCGGCGGTGCGGGCCAGAATCTGGCTCGACGCGTCGTAACGCAGCGTCTCGTCCACCCAGTCCGCCACGAGTTCCGGATGGGCGGCGACCTTGGCATACTCGCCGGGATTGTGGCCCGCCCAATACAGCGCATTGCCCAGCAGTTTCGTGGTGGTCTCGTTCCCGGCGACCACCATGAGGAACATGAATCCGAGGATCTCCTCGTCGGTGAGCCGGTCCCCGTCGGCCTCGGCGTCGAGCAGGGCCGAGGTCAGATCGTCGGTGCGCTGCCGCTTCCGGGCCTCCAGCATCTCGTGGTAGTAGCCCGCCAGCTGCAGGGCGGCCTCCATGGCCGCGACCGGCACATCCAGCACGCCCTCCTCGCGATGCACCAGCAGGTCCGCGAGCCTGCGCAGTTCGGTGCGATCGGATTCGGGGACGCCCAGCAGTTCGGAGATGACGTCCATCGGGACCTGTCCCGCCACCGCGTCGATCCAGTCGAAATCGCCTCCGGCCAGCGCGGGTTCGAGATAGCGCCGGGTGATGTCGCGGATGCGATCGCTCATCTCGGTGACCCGGCGCGGCGTGAAGCCCTGGTAGACCAGCTTGCGCAGGCGCAGGTGCCGCGGATCGTCCATGGCCAGGAAGGACATGGTCCGCCAGGCGTGCGGACCCCAGGCGGCGGGGTCCAGGGAGACGCCGTTGGCGCTGGAGAGCCGGATGTCGTCACGGAACCCGGCGGTCACGTCGGCGTGCCGGGACAGTGCCCAGAAGTCCAGGTCGGGGTGGTGGTACACCGGCGCCTCGGTGCGCAACCGCTGGTACACGGGGTAGGGGTCCTCGTGGATGCGGTAGTCGTAGGGGTCGAACAGCAGCGGCTCTAGGGAGGCTGCGGTCATGGTGTCTGCACCTCGTCTTCGATAACGCGTTCATCGGAGCCGATGAACGTTTTCCAGCAACGGAGACACGTAGCTGGACATGTGTCTGTACGGTACTAGCGACGGGATCGCCTGACAACGGAATCCCGCGAACCGAATCGGCAAGGTCCGCGCAAACTGAAACAGGTTCTTGCGCGTATCCGAGCCACGAACCTATAGTCCGTACACGTGTCCGGACAGCATGGGAGCTACCTATGAGCCCGAGCGATCTCGTCCCCGACGGCGGTTCGCACCTGCTGATCGGCGGCAAGCTGACGCCCGGCGGCGGCGGTGTGTTCACCACCGCCAACCCCGCCACCGGGGAAACCCTCGGCTACGCCGCCAATGCCGACGCCGCCGATATGGACGCGGCCATCGCCGCCGCCCGTACCGCCTTCGACACCACCGACTGGTCGCGCGATCCGGGATTTCGCGCGACCTGCCTGCGGCAGCTGCGGGACGCGCTGCGCGGGCACCTCGAGGAACTACGCGAGATCACCATCGCCGAGGCCGGCGCACCCCGCATGCTGACCAGCGGGCCGCAGCTGGAGGGCCCGGTCGGCGATCTCGGGTACTTCGCCGACCTCGCCGAGAACTACGCGTGGGAAACCGATCTCGGCATCGCCTCACCCATGGGAATCAAGAGTGCGCGGCGGGTGCGCCGCGAACCCGTCGGCGTCGTCGGGGCGATCACGCCCTGGAATTTCCCGCACCAGATCAACTTCGCCAAGCTGGGCCCGGCGCTCGCGGCGGGAACCACGGTGGTGCTCAAGCCCGCGCCCGATACACCGTGGTGCGCGGCAGCCGTGGGACGGATCATCGCCGAGGAGACCGATATTCCGGCCGGGGTGGTCAATATCGTCACCTCCGACGACCACGGGCTGGGCGCCCAGCTGGTCACCGATCCGCGGGTGGACATGATCTCGTTCACCGGGTCGACCCAGACCGGCCGGGCCGTCATGGCCGCTGCGGCAACGTCTTTGAAGAAGGTGTTCCTGGAGCTGGGCGGGAAATCGGCGTTCATCGTGCTGGACGACGCGGATATCACCGCGGCGGTCAGCTACGCGGCGTTCGGGGTGTGCGTGCACGCCGGGCAGGGCTGTGCGATCAGCACCCGCCTGCTGGTGCCGCGTGCACTGCACGATCAGGCGGTCGAAGCGGCCGCGCGCACCCTGGCCGGGATCAAGCCCGGGGATCCGTCGAAACCCGGAACCGTCTGCGGCCCCGTCATTTCCGAGCGGCAGCTGGCACGCGTCGAACGCTATCTCGAGATCGCGCGCGCCGAGGGCGGCACCATCGTCACCGGCGGCGGACGCCCCGAGCGCGCCAGCGGCTGGTACATCGAACCGACCCTGATCACGGGGCTGCCCAACAGCTCCACCGTGGCCCAGGAGGAGATCTTCGGGCCCGTCCTCACCGTCATCCCGCACGACGGTGACGCGGATGCCGTCCGCATCGCCAACGACTCCCCCTACGGCCTTTCCGGCTCGGTCTGGGGACGCGATCCCGAGCGGCTGCGCGCGGTCGTGGAGGGCGTGCGCACCGGGACGCTCAGCGTCAACGGCGGCATCTGGTATTCGGCCGACGCGCCCTTCGGCGGCTACAAGCAGTCCGGCATCGGCCGGGAAATGGGCGTCCTCGGCTTCGAGGAATACACCGAAACCAAACTCATCGCGACCGGTGTCTGAGGAGAACCGACATGAACCGATTCACCGACAGGTCGATCATCGTCACCGGCGCCGCGCGCGGCATCGGCGCCGCCTACGCACGGGCGCTGGCCGCCGAGGGCGCGAAAGTGGTTGTCGCCGACCTCAACAGCGAACTGGGCGAGACCGTCGCCAAGGAGATCACCGCCGCCGGCGGCGTCGCGGTCTTCGCGCAGGTCGACGTGGCCGATCCGGCCTCCGCCAAGGCGGTCGCCGACTTCACCGTCGCCGAGTTCGGCGGCATCGATCACCTGGTCAACAATGCCGCCATCTACGGCGACATGAAGCTGGACATCCTGCTGACCGTGCCGTGGGACTACTACAAGAAGTTCATGGCCGTGAATCTCGATGGGGCGCTGAACATGACGCGCGCGGTGTACCAGCACATCGCGGCCAAGGGTGGCGGGTCGATCGTCAATCAGTCGTCCACCGCGGCCTGGACCTACTCCGGGTTCTACGGATTGGCCAAGGCGGGCATCAACAGCCTGACCCAGCAGCTGGCACACGAGCTGGGGCACTCCAAGATTCGGGTCAACGCCATCGCGCCCGGGCCCACCGACACCGAGGCCACCCGCAGCATCGTGCCGGACCAGTTCGTGGATCAGCTGGTGAAGCAGATGGCGCTCAAGCGGCTCGGCACCACCGAGGACATGGTCGGGGCGTGCCTGTACCTGCTGTCCGACGATGCCGCCTGGGTGACCGGGCAGGTGCTCAATGTCGATGGGGGGCAGGTCTTCCGGCCATGAGTGCGAACCAGGAAATCCCGGTCGGGTTCATCGGACTCGGCAATATGGGCGCGCCGATGGCGCAGCGCCTGGTCGGCTGGCCGGGCGGGCTGGTGGTGTGCGACATGCGGCCGGACGCGGTGCAGCCGTTCACCGACGCGGGCGCGACGGCCGCCGCCACCGCCGCCGAGGTGGCACAGCGCTGCGGCGTGGTCTCGGTCGTGGTCCTCGACGACGACCAGGTGCGCTCGGTCGTGACCGGCCCCGACGGGCTGTTGCAGACCGCGAAACCGGGCACCGTCATCGCCGTGCACTCCACCATCTCCGATCGCACCGCCGTCGAGCTCGACGCCGAATGCGCCTCGCACGGCGTGGAATTCGTGGACGCGCCGATCAGCGGCGGCGCGCCGGCCGCGCAGCGCGGGGAGCTCGCGGTCATGGTGGGCGGCAGCGCCGCCGCCTTCGAAACGGTGCGGGAACCGTTCGGGCGCTTCGGATCCCTGGTCATCCACGCCGGCGAGGTCGGTGCGGGCACGCGAATGAAGCTGGCACGCAACCTGCTGCACTTCGTCGCCTTCACCGCCGCGTCGGAGGCGCAGCGACTGGCCGAGGCGGGCGGGCTGGACATCGCCGCGCTCGGCAAGGTGGTCCGGCATTCCGACTCGCACACCGGCGGGCCCGGCGCGATCATGCTGCGCAAGACCACCGCGCCGGTCGCCGCGGACGATTTCTGGTTCCCGATTCTCGGCCACGTCCGCGACCTCGGCGAGAAGGATCTGGCGCTGGCGCTGGACCTGGCCGGACGGCTGGATGTCGACCTGCCGCTGGCGCGGCGCGCATTGCACGACCTGGGTGACGGGCTCGGCGTGGGGCCCGGAACGATCGCGAAGGAGCAGTCATGACAACGGATCAGAGTCCCACCGAGCAGCGGCAGCAGGGCCTGAAGAAGATGTCGGAGGTGTACGGGTTCGAGCTGCCGAACCTGGCCGGTGATCCGTTCTTCGAGGTCACCGTCGATCACCTGTTCGCCGACATCTGGAATCGGCCCGGCCTGTCGCTGCGCGACCGGCGGCTGCTGCTGCTCGGCGCCATCACGGCGCAGGGACATTCGGAGATCGCCGAGATCCAGGTCGGCGCGGCCCTGCGCAATGGCGAGCTCGACGCCGATCAACTGCGTGAGATCGCGGTGTTCCTGGCCCACTACGTGGGCTGGCCCGCGGCCACCAAACTGGACGGCGTCATTCGCAAGACGCTCGCCAAGGACAAGAAGAAGTAATCCCAACCCGCAGTGAGGAATACAGAGACAATGGCGGAAACCGCAAGCGTCCGACCGCTTCTGGCCAGCGAGGTCGAAACCTGGGATGACCGGGCCGACGTCGTGGTCGTCGGCTTCGGCATCGCCGGGGTGTGCGCGGCCATCGAGGCCGCACGCTCGGGGGCCGATGTCCTGGTGCTGGAACGCACCGGCGGCTGGGGCGGTGCGGCCGCCATGTCCGGCGGCTTCATCTATCTCGGCGGCGGTACCGCGCTGCAGCGGAAACTGGGCTTCGAGGACACCGCCGAGAACATGGAGGCATTCCTCACTGCGGCCCTGGGCCCGGGCGTCGACAAGGCCAAGATCCACGACTACTGCCAGGGCAGTATCGAGCACTTCGATTGGCTGGTCGCCCAGGGCGTTCCGTTCAAGGAGGAATTCTGGGGCGAGCCCGGCTACGAGCCGCCCGGCGACCAGGGCCTGATGTACTCCGGCGGCGAGAACGCCGCACCGTTCAAGGACTCGATCCCGCCCGCGCCGCGCGGTCACCTGGCCTGGACCAAGGACAAGAAGCTGGGCGAGAAGGGCGGCGGCTACATGCTGATGGAGCCCCTCGCCCACAAGGCCGGCGAACTCGGTGTGCGACACGAATACGACGTGCGCCTGCGCCGGCTCATCGTCGACGAGACCGGTCGCGTGGTGGGCGTGGCCGCCACCCGCTACGGCAAGCCGGTACACGTGCGCGCCGAACGCGGCGTGGTGCTGGCCACCGGCAGCTTCGCCTACAACCATGAAATGGTGCAGCGCTACGCGCCCAAGATCTCCGGCCGGCCCACCGCCACCGTCGAGGAGCACGACGGCATCGGCATCCGGGTCGCCCAGGCGCTGGGCGCGGATCTCGCGCACATGGACGCCACCGAGGTGGCGCTGGTGGTGGACCCGCAGGTGGTGGCGCGCGGCATCCTGGTGAACGGGCGCGGGCAGCGCTTCATCACCGAGGACACCTATGCCGGGCGCATGGGTCAGGCCGTGCTGCAGGAACAGGGCAATCAGGCGTACCTGGTGATCGACGAACTCGCGCTGGAGGAGGCGATGGAGAGCAAGTCTTCGCTGTCGTTCCTGCGCACCGCGCCGACCTGGGTGGCGGAGACGGTCGCCGAACTGGAGAGCGAGATGGGCCTGCCGGAGCACACCCTGCAGGCCACCGTCGACCTCTACAACCACCACGCGGAGCAGGGCGAGGATCCGCTGCTGCACAAGAAGACCGAGTGGGTCAAACCCATCCGCACCCCACTCGGCGCGTACGACCTGCGCGGCTACACCGGCGGCTTCACCCTCGGCGGCCTGCGCACCGATCTGGACTCCCGAGTCCTCCACGTCTCCGGCGAACCCATCCCCGGCCTGTACGCCGCAGGCCGCGTCACCTCTGGCATCTGCTCCGGCGGCTACGCCTCCGGTTGCTCCCTCGGCGACGGCAGCTTCTACGGCCGCCGCGCCGGCGTCTCCGCCGCCAAGCAGCTCTGAAAGGAGCCGTCCCCCATGCGATTCGGCATCGTCCTGTTCACCAGCGACCGCGGCATCACACCCGCGGCCGCCGCCAAGGCCGCCGAGGATCGAGGCTTCGACTCCTTCTTCGTCCCCGAGCACACCCACATCCCCGTCAAACGCGACGCGGCCCACCCCCAGACCGGCACCTCCGAACTCCCCGACGACCGCTACATGCGCACCCTCGACCCATGGGTGGCCCTCGGCACGGCCGCCGCGGTCACCTCCCGCATCGAATTGTCCACCGCGGTAGCGCTGCCCACCGAGAGCGACCCCATCACCCTCGCCAAGACCATCGCCACCCTGGACCACCTCTCCGGCGGCCGCGTCACCCTCGGCGCCGGATTCGGCTGGAACACCGACGAACTCACCGACCACGGCGTACCCGGCAACAAGCGCCGCACCGTGCTGCGCGAATACATCGAAGCCATGCACGCTCTCTGGACCGAGGAAGAAGCCTCCTACTCCGGCGATTTCGTCTCCTTCGGCCCCAGCTGGGCCTGGCCCAAGCCGATCCAATCCCACATCCCCGTCCTCATCGGCGCCGGCGGCACCGAGAAGACCTTCACATGGATCGCCCGCTCCGGCGACGGCTGGATCACCACCCCCTACGAATCCGACGTCTCCGCCGCCACCACCCTGCTGATGAAGCACTGGCAGGAAGCAGGCCGCGAAGGCACCCCCCGCGTGGTGGCCCTCGCCCACAAACCCGACCCCGAAAAACTCTCGGCCTGGGCCGAAGCCGGCGTCACCGACGTCCTCTACGGCCTCCCCGACAAACCCGAACCCGACGTCCTCGCCTATCTGGACCGCTTGGCAGGCAAGCTCACCCCGCTGGGCCTGACCACCCCCACCGCCTGACCCGTCCCACTCGCAGCCAGGAGCAACACCGACCTCCCCGCCCGTAATAGACCGCGGGCGCGGAGGTCGGTTGCGCAATAGAGGAACGCAACGGTTGTCGGAAACTGCGCCACCGGCGAACAGCCGAGCTTTCGGTTCTTTCTGTTTGTTCTGTTTTGTTTTCTTTTGTCCTAAAAGGTGATCCGTGCAGTCCGTCGGCCGGGACCGAGGTCACGGCTCTCGAGCCGCGTCAGCGAAAGTCCGGTAGGGCAGGCGACGCAACCACACTTCCAGGTGCATCACCGCGCGAGGAATCCAGTTGCCAGTCATCCACCCTGGTTGTCTTCCCCCGAGTTACCTGGCCTCATGCATCTGAATCACATAGTGACGCGGGAGGTCCCGACGTGTGAACGTACCGCCCGCCGCTGGCCGGGCGTGCAATAGACGTGGACGAGTTCGGTCATGGCGTTGACGACCGGGCCCGGATCGATCAGGGGCCGAATCGGCTCGGCATCCGGAACTCCGGCAGCGGTGACCGGCGGCACCGCCAGCGCCGGGAACAGGAACTTCGCACCCTCCGGGGACGTGATCACCGAACCACCCGAGGGCGTGCGCCATTCGACCTTCCGGTCCGGATGGTGAACGACCTGCCAGCCATTGGCCCCATTGTCGGCGAGTGTCTTCAGGCGATGGTGGCGACGACACCGGCATCCGAGATTGGACTCGACTGTGCGGCCGCCATTTTCGGGGTCCGCGTGATCGAATCGATCCTGATGGTCGAGATCGGTTCCGGCAGGGGGAACTCCGCAGCCCGGTGCGCGGCAACCACCGTCGAGAGCGCGAACTCGCCTGGCCGCTCGGGCCGCAGGGCGGTATCGCAACTCGGAATCAGTGGGCCGTGCCGCGGGTGCGGGTGGCCGAGCGGCCGGGTCGGTGATGACGTCGAAGCGGGCATGCCGTGCGATCTGGCGGGCCAGGTCGGCATCGATCGCACCGAGACCCGCGAGCAGTGCCGGGTTGTCCTGCAGACCGGCCAGTGTCTCCATCGAAACCCCTACCTGCACAAGGGCTTTGCGCGCCGTAGGAGACGGCTCGCCCTCGTCGGTGCGGGGGCAGTCGGCGCGCCCACATTCGCAGGTGAGGCGACCGCGGCCGTCAGCCAGCGCGACCAAGGCGTCAGCCCGGCGCTGGTTGGTGATGCGCGGGTCGTTCCCGCAGCACTGGGTGGTCGCCATTTCCCGCAACCGTTCATAGAGCGCCTGCCCACCGGCGGCGGGCAGCACCCCGTCGAGCAGCGCGGTGCCGTCATCGGCCGCGGTGACCTTCACATACCGGTCCGCCTCGGCGGACTTGCGCCGCGCGGCCTGACCCGCCGGATCCGCCTCCAGCAGCCACCGCCGCAGGGTCCGCCGAACCCGCTGCGGCTCAGCCTTCTCCGCATACGCAACAATCCGCGACTCCAGCTCGGCCACCAGATCCTCGGAAGCATTGGCCAGCGTTTCACTGATCGCCCGCACCCGTGGCAGGTCGATCCGCCCATCGGCGAAAGCCTCGCGAGTACCGCTGTATCGGTTGTCCAAGCCCAGACCGAGCGCGATCAGCCCGTCCGCCGACCGCTGCGACACCTTCAGCGCGATCCCGATCTCGGTGGCCGCATCCTCCCCCGCATACAACGCACCGACCCCCAGCTGCAACTGCTGCTCGCGCCGCAGCCGATACAGCTGCGTCATCAACTCGACCTCTTCGGCCTGAGCCGCAGCAATCATCGAGTGCACCACACGGAGTCGCTCCACCACCCGCACGGCAGCGAAGCCCTCACCAGCTGATTCACTCATAGATTCGATCGTAATTTCGAATCGGAAGACACGGAAGCAAGATAACCGAGACACGCCTTGAAAATCTCTGGCAAACAATAAGATTCGTGCCGCGCGCGGTCTAATTACAGGCGGCGATCCGTTGCAGGATTCGCAGCGCTCCGACGGCAGCGAGCTCGCGGAACTTCCCACCCGCCGCGACTCGGCGATAGAGGGCATCCGCCTCGCGGAGCACGAGCAGCCCGCCACCGGCGATCCAATGAGCCCAGTCGTCGTAGGCGAGCTCCGCGGCGGCACCGGAGCCCGGGTCGGCGATCAGGAGCAGACGCAGCGGCGTACGCCACCCACGAACCTCGCTGTCGTAATCACCCGGCGCGGCCTTGTCGGGATTACCCGGCGCAGCCTCGTCGGCGTGAGCGGCGACTTCCAGAATGACGCCCTTGCCCGCATAAGCGTGCGCGGCCTCGGCCAATGCGCGAGCCTCGTCGAGCGGCCACGTTCTGTTGATCCGCTCGATCAGTGCCGACATCTCGCGCGCGGTGACCTGGAGCGCGATGCGGTTCATTCGAAAGCCTTTCCGATGCGCCCTCATTCATACGGTTCGCGCATACCGCGAGTTGCTCGGCGGGCTCGGCCATAGTAGCATCCGGACACGTGTCTGATCCCCTTTCCGCCCGCCCTGCGGTGAGCATGGAGGCCACTCGCCGGCGACTCACCGAGAAGCAGGCCGATACCGTGGACCGCCTGACCCGGGCGGCCATGGATGTGCTGTCGCGGGAGGGATTCGCCGGGCTCACCGTGCGCATGGTGGCGGCGCAGGCCGGGGTGGGCACGGCCACCGCGTACACGTATTTCTCGTCGAAGGAACACCTGGTCGCGGAGATGTTCTGGCGCCGATTGGCCGCCACCGAGCCGCCCGCCGGCGAGGGCGCCGATTCGACCGCGCGGGTGCTGGCGGTACTGCGGCAGATCGCGCTGCTACTGGCCGACGAGCCGACCCTCGCGGGCGCGGTGACGGCCGCGCTGCTGGGGACCGATCCGGATGTGGCGCATCTGCGGCTGCGGATCGGTGGCGAGATCCGGCGGCGATTGATCGACGCGCTGGGCGCGGACGCCGATCCCGAACTCGTGGAAACACTCGAAATGATCTACGCGGGCGCACTGGTGCGCGCGGGCATGGGCTATGTGTCCTACGCCGAGATCGCCGATCGCATGGAGAAATTCGCGCTGCGCGTGCTGCGGAGCTGAAACCGGTTCGGGGTGCGCGGCCACCGTATCGATCCTGGTGGCCGCGAGTCCCGCTGTCTCCAACCGGATCCCGGAGGACTTCCCGGATCCCGAGTGCTTCGACCCGGTCCGCTACCTGGACCCGAACCAGGCGGATCTGGCCAACCGCTGGACCTGGATACCCGTCGGCGCGGGCCGCCACCGCTGCGTCGGCGCGGCCTTCGCGCTGATGCAGCTAGAGGCCATCTTCTCGATCCTGCTGCGGGACTGGGAATTCGAGCTCACGCCGCCATCGGACAGCTACCGCAACGACCATTCCCAGATGGTGGTGCAGCTGCAACAGCCGTGCGCGGTGCGGTACCGTCGCCGGGCACGGCCGTCGTAGAGCTGAGCTATAGGGAAGCCCGCTGAGTTACAGTGCGCCCTCGAGGGCGGAGACCACGGCCGGATCCTTCGGCTCGGTGCGCGGACGGAAGCGCCCCAGCACCGCGCCATCGCGCCCGATCAGGAACTTCTCGAAGTTCCACTGGATGTCCCCGGCCTCGCCGGCCGCGTCCGCGACCTGGGTCAGCTCCTGGTACAGCGGAATCCGGCCCTCGCCGTTGACCTCGCTCTTCTCCAGCAGCGGGAAGTCCACCCCGTAAGTAGCGGAACAGAATTCCGCGATCTCCTCGGCGGTGCCGGGCTCCTGGCCCATGAACTGGTTGCACGGCACGCCGACCACGGTGAAGCCCTGCGGTCCGTAGGTCTGCTGCAGTTCGACCAGGCCTGTGTACTGCGGGGTGAGCCCGCACTTGGAGGCGACATTGACCAGCAGCACAACCTTGTCGCCGGCCAGTTCGGCCAGTGTGGTGGGCTTGTCGGTCAGCGTGCGCAGCGGAATCTCGCGAAGATTGGTCACAAACACGAATAGTAGAACGAGTTCGATGAGGTCACCGGTTCAGGAGTAGCTCACCCGCCAGTGTTTGATCCCATTGATCCAGCCCGACCGCAGCCGTTGCGGCGGCGCGACCTCGGTGATTTCCGGCATGGCGTCGGCAATGGCATTGAACATCAGGTCGATCTCCAGCCGCGCCAGATTCGCGCCCACGCAGAAGTGGTTTCCGGTCCCGCCGAATCCGACGTGCGGATTGGGATCGCGCTCCACATCGAATTCGAAGGGATGGTCGAAGACCTCCTCGTCGAAGTTGGCGGAGCTGTAGAACAGCCCCACCCGCTGCCCCTCCAGAACTTTCTGCCCGCCGATTTCGGTGTCGCGCACGGCGGTCCGCTGGAAGGCAGAGACCGGCGTCGCCCAGCGCACGATTTCATCGGGTGCGGTGCGCGGCCGGCGCTCCTTGTACAGCGCCCACTGATCGGGGTGATCCACAAAGGCTTTCATGCCGTGCGCGATGGCATTGCGGGTGGTTTCGTTGCCCGCCACCGACAGCAGGATGACGAAGAATCCGAACTCGTCCGAGCCCAGGGCCTCGCCGTCCACATCGGCGGTCACCAGCTGGGAGACGATATCGCCGACCGGGCGGGCCCGGCGCTGTTCGGCCATGGTGTAGGCGTAGCCGAGCAGTTCGGCATTGGCGGTCATATTGCTGCCCGCGAATTCCGGATCGTCGTAGTTGAGCAGCTGATTGGACCAGGTGAACAGCTTGTGGCGGTCGTCCTGCGGCACGCCGAGCAGTTCCGCGATGGCCTGCAGCGGCAGCTCGCACGCCACCTGCTGGACGAAATCGCCGCCGCCACTCGCCTTCGCCTCCCGCACGATCTTTGCCGCGCGTTCGGTGAGCGCGGCCCGCAATCCCTCGATGGCGCGCGGGGTGAATCCCTTGGAGACGATGCGCCGGATCTTGGTGTGCTTGGGCGGATCCATATTCACCAGCAGCGCCTCGCGCCCGAGTTCGAGTTGTTCGGGTTCGGAGTCGGCGGGCATTTTGATGATGGAGCCCTTGCGATTCGAGGACCAGAGTTCCGGTCTGCGGGAGATCTCCTTGACATCCTCGTGGCGGGTGATCACCCAGTAACCGTCGTCGTCCATGGGTGCGGCCTGCTCGGGAGTCTGGGCATTCCACCAGACCGGCGCGGTGCGGCGCAGCAGTGCGAACTCCTCGGCGGGGCTGTGGTCGGCCCAGAGCTCGGGATCGGTGAAATCGAAGCCGGCCGGTAATGACGGAACAGACACTGTTCCTCCTCGGGCAAGGTGCCGCTATGATCACGAAATTGGAACGTGTTTCACAGAAATTGAACCATGCCGACCTGCGGCTGGGCAGCGTTTCCGGCCTCCGATCCCCGGGTTCCCGCACACCCTGCGGTGCAGCTACCCCGCAGCAGTGGATCTGCAACATGTTCAACGAGGACCCGCCGCGCCCGCAAGATCGCTCAACCCACCCTGAAGTCGATCTTGTGACTGGACATCATGTCCACTGTGTCGGCAGACTAGAACTTGTTCTACAGTGATGCCAGGCACACTCGAAGATGAGGTAACTGATATGACCGCTTCCCCGGGCTCCACGTCCGAAGCCGATTACGTCGTCGTTGGCGCGGGCAGCGCCGGTGCAGTATTGGCCGGACGGCTCGCTCAGCGTGGCGCGAGCGTGATCCTGTTGGAGGCCGGGCGCAAGGACAACACCCAGCTGGTCACCCGCCCCGGCATGATCTCGATGGTCCACACGGTTCCGCAGCTGAAGAAGCTGGTGGCGTGGAAGCAGTACTCGGTCCCGCAGAAGCACGCCAACGACCGCCTGATCCCGATGACCCGCGGCAAGGTGCTGGGCGGCTCCAGCTCCATCAACGGCATGCTCTACGTGCGCGGCAACCGCGCCAACTTCGACTCCTGGGCCGCCGAGGGCAACACCGGCTGGAGCTACGACGAGGTGCTGCCCGCCTACAAGCGCCTCGAGAACTGGGTCGACGGCGCGGACGACTACCGCGCCACCGGCGGCCCGATCGAGGTCACCCGCCCCCGCGAGATCACCCCGATCTCCGAGGAGTTCATGACCGCCGCGTCCGAGACCCTCGGCGCGCCGATCATCGAGGACTACAACGGGGCGTCGCAGGAAGGCCTCTCGATCTTCCAGCAGAGCGTGAAAGACGGTGTGCGCTACAGCTCTTCGCGCGGCTTCATCACCAACATGCCGAACTCGAACCTGACCGTGCTCACCCACGTGCAGGCCACCCGCGTGGTGATCGAGAACGGCCGTGCCACCGGCGTCGAGATCGCCGAGAAGAACGGCTCGCGCCGCATCGTGCGCGCCGCCAAGGAGGTCATCGTCTCCGGCGGTGTCGTCGGATCGCCGCAGCTGCTCATGCTCTCGGGCATCGGCCCGGCCGGGCACCTGCGCGATCTCGGCATCGAGGTGGTCGCCGACCTGCCCGTCGGCCAGAACCTGCACGACCACCTGTTCGTGCCCATGACCTTCGTGTCCAAGAAGGCCATCCACCGCGGCATCCCCACCTACTTCGCGCGCGGCATCCTCAAGGAGATGCGCAACCCGGGCAGCTCCTTCATGGGCCGCACGGTCTTCGAGGCCGCCGGCTTCGTCAAGACCAAGTTCGCCGAGGGCGACCACCCGGACATGCAGATCCACACCCTGCCGTGGAGCTACCCGACGCCCAACCAGGACGCCGACAAGCTGCACCTGGTGGACCGCCGCCCGGCACTCACCGTCATGCCCAGCCTCATCTACCCGAAGAGCCGCGGCGAACTGAAGCTGGCCTCCGCCGACCCGTTCGCCTCGCCGCTCATCGACCCGGGCTACCTGACCGACCCGTGGGACACCGAGTTCCTGATCGAGGGCATCAAGATGATCCGGGAGGTCATGTCGCACAAGAGCATCGCGGGCGACATCACCGAGAACTTCTTCCCGGGCCAGGAGTGGGCGGACGAGACCGCGCTGCGCCGCGAGCTGCCCAACCGCGTGCACTCCATCT
This sequence comes from Nocardia sp. NPDC059228, assembly GCF_042754245.1. NCBI lineage: Bacteria > Bacillati > Actinomycetota > Actinomycetes > Mycobacteriales > Nocardiaceae > Nocardia > Nocardia sp. NPDC059228. Next base: position 37,829 of record NZ_JBHZAL010000023.1, read on the forward strand.
ACCACCCGGTCGGCACCTGCCGCATGGGTGTGGACGAGCGCGCGGTCGTCGACCCGACGCTGAAGGTGCACGGCATCGAGGGCCTGCGCGTGGCCGACGCCTCGATCATGCCGAGCATCACCGGCGGCAACACCAATGCGCCGAGCTACATGATCGGCGAGAAGGCGGCCGAATTCATCGGCTGACCACAAGCCCGCGGAGGAGTGCTGCTACTTCCCTGGTAGCTCCCCCGCGCGGGTCAGCGGATCACGACCACCGCTGACCCGAAACAGCCCCGGGCCTACTACCTCTCGGCCCGGGGCTGTTGTTTTCTCGTATCAGGAGGAGTCACGGTGTCCCTGCCCGTCGATATCTGGCTGAACGCGCCGCTCGCCGAATCGGCCTCCCGCGCAGCGCGATTGCGCGAGCTCGGAGTGGACGGGGTGTTCACCTTCGAGGGCGCGCACGACGTGTTCCTGCCCTTGACACTGGCCGCCACGTCCGGGGTCGACATCATGACCAATGTGGCCATGGCGTTCCCGCGCAGCCCGATGCATCTGGCGCACACCGCGTGGGATCTGCAGTCATTGTCGGGCGGGCGGTTCCGGCTCGGGCTCGGCAGTCAGATCCGGACCCATATCGAGCGGCGCTACGGCAGCACCTGGTCGGAGCCGGTGGAGCGAATGCGCGACACCGTGCTGGCGGTGCAGGCGATCCTGCGGGCCTGGCAGGACGGCGAGAGGCTGGACTACCGCGGCCGGTTCTGGCAGCACACGCTCATGACCCCGCAGTTCGATCCGGGACCGAATCCCCATGGGGCACCGCCGGTTCTGGTCGGCGCACTGGGGCCGCGCATGACCACCATGGCGGCGGAGGTGGCCGACGGACTGCTGGTGATGCCGTTCAATACCGAGCGCCACTTCCGGGAGCGGACCCTCGCCGCTGTCGCGCAGGGGCGCGGGGACTCGACCCGGCCCTTCGAGATCATCGTGGAAGCCATTGTGGCCATGGGCAATTCGGAGCGAGAGCTGCTCGAGGCGCGCCGGGCGGTGCGAAACCTGCTGGCGTTCTACGGTTCCACGCCCGCCTACCGGCCGGTCCTGGAGGTGGAGGGCTGGGCGGAGCTGCAACCCGAGCTGAACCTGCTCTCGAAGCAGGGGCGGTGGCGGGAGATGGCCGGGCTCATCGAGGACCCGATGGTGGACGCGCTCACCGTCAGCGGCACACCGGTCGAATGCGCGGAGCTGATCCGTACCCGCTTCGGCGACAGCGCCGCTCGCGTCTGCTGCTACTTCCCGGGTTACCAGGTCACCGATGCCGCCATCGCCGACCTGGTGACCGCGCTGCACTCCTGAAGGTCCGCATTCCACGAACACCGCCCATCAGCAGGCGTTTTCGCAATTACAAGATCTTGTTAAGGCCGTGCCAAGCGCGGCTCGGCATCGTTTGTGTCAACGCCGGAACGCACCGGCGGACCCGACGAGCCACCATCCGGGGGTGGGAACGCTGGGGCCGACCCGTCTACGAGGGGTGGCGGGTCGGCCACAGCAAACCAACCAACCGGTACTCAATTGGGGACATGGCCTACCGCGAAGGGGGTGGTAGGCCAGCGCAGAACCCGCCGAGTCCGACCACGAGGGGTGTCGGACTGGGCGGGTTCTTTGTGTGGCAGGCTAACGGTTAGCGATCTTGTTCGTCCGATTTGTGGCCTTGTCCGCCTGGTACACGGCATCATGTAGGTAAGTGCGCCAAGAAGATTGGGATTGCCGATGGAAACCGTGGTCGTCTTCGTACTGGCCTGCCTGATCTACTGGTGGGGCCTACTCTGACGTGGGAGTTTGCGCGACCGCGTGCAGCGCGTCCGCGATGCGGCGGCTGAAGTGGTCGGCATCCTCGGTGCCGTGCGTGAGCGCGCGCATCAGGGTCGCACCCCGCAGGAATTCGAAGATCGCCTCGACATCGCAGGCGCGGGCCGCCTGACCCGATTCGGCAGCGGCCATGAGCAGCTCGCGCAGTGCCTGAATCGTCGGCCGCTCGCCGCCGTCGAGCAGGCGGCGGTAGCTCTCCCGATCGTCGTGATACTCCGAGAGCAGGCCGGGGATGGCCGAGCGCGCCGCCGGGTGCGCGGCGGCATTGAGGAACAGGCGCGTCCAGGCCAGTAGGTCGGCGCGCAGGTCGCCGCTGGGAACCGGGTGATTCTCGGTGTCCAGGGCGAAGATCGCATCCTCCACCAGGGCACGCTTGCCGGGCCAGCGTCGGTAGATCGAGGTCGTGACGACTCCGGCACGCCGGGCCACGGCCGCGATGGTGGTGGCCTGGTAGCCGTCGCGGACCAGGAGTTCCTGGGTCGCGGTGAGCACCAGCGCGTCCAGTTGCGGGTCACGGGGTCGGCCGGGGCCGGGGCGGGTGGTCCCGGTGGCTGCGGTCACGGGGCTCCCCTCTCGCTCGGGTCAGTGGCAAATTCTGAAACAGGTTACATCGTCGTCCGATTTGAAATACGGTATGGCCCGTATTCTAATTCAGGAGGCACCCATGCTGACGCCCCAGGACGAACTGCTCGCCCACCAGCTCCCCACCACCTTCGACCACGTCCAGCAGAGCGATCTGCGCTGGACCGAACGCGTCGTCCTGTACGGCTTCGACACCACCGGCGAGATCAGCGTGATGACCGGCATGGCGCGCTACCCCAACCGCAATGTGCTCGACGCCTACGCCATGATCACGATCGGCGACAAGACCGCCCACGTGGTCCGGCTCTCGCGCGAGATCGGCGACCGCTACGACGGCCTCGCCCACTGGCAGGTCGGCCCGTACAGGTACGAGATCGTCGAACCGCTGCGCAAGGTGCGCGCCACCCTCGGCGACAACGAGCACGGGGTGCGGCTGCAGCTCGACTTCGAGGGGCAGTTCCCGGCCTACGAACAGGAACCCGCCTTCTTCCGCAGCCGCGGCCGGGTGCGCGAGGACGCCCGCCGCTACTACCAGAACGGGCGCATCTCCGGGTGGATCGAGGTAGCGGGCAGCCGCTTCGAAATCGATCCGGAGACGTGGTGGTTCGGGCGCGACCACTCCTGGGGCACCCGCCACGGCGGGGGCGGCGGCAGCCTCGGCGAGGGCGAGGGCCTGCAGCCGGGCGACATCCCCGACGGCGTCCTCTACTACATGGGCATCTTCCAATTCGAGGACGAGCTGGTGCATTTCGCGCAGCGCGAGACCGCCGACGGGCAGCGCTGGCACTTCGAGGGCACCGTGCTGGCCCCGATCGGCTCCGCCGCGCAGCCGGTCCCGATCGTCACCACCGACCACGCGCTGACCTTCCGCGACGACTTCCGCATCGTCAGCGGCGGTAGCTTCACCGCGCGCGGCGCCGACGGTCGCGACCGTGAATTCACCATCACGCCGATCTCCGGCTTCTGGCCCGGCCTCGCGGGATACGACCATTACCGCGGCTACGCTTCCGGACTGTGGAAGGGCGCGGACTGGAGCGACGGCTTCACCGCCGACCTCACCGACACCGCGGATCTGCGGCAGGTCAGCATGCTCAGCGAGACCTTCTGCCGCATCGAAACCGCCGGCAAGGCCGGATACGGGCTGGTCGAAATGGTGTTCATGGGCCGCAACGCGCGGTACGGGTACGAGGGGTACTGACCGTGAGCACCACCCGAATTCCGGCCGAGCAGCTGGCGACGGCACTGGAACCGGCCGTACGCGAGCATCTTTCGCCCGCGGGGAACGCGCGAGTGCTCGAGCTCGCGCGCACCGAACGCGGATTCGCCACCGAGACCTATCTTTTCGAGGTCGAGGACGAGTGCGGCCGCACTCCCCTGGTCCTGCGACGACCACCGGACCTGTCGCTGTTCCCGGACTACGACCTGCTGCGACAGGTGCTGATGATGCGCCGGCTGGCGGATACCGGGCTGCCGGTGCCGGCCGTGGCCTGGCTGGAGCGGGGCGACAATCCGCTCGGCAGCCCGTATTTCGTGATGAACCGGCTGGAAGGCCGGGCGCCGAGCGACTATCCGTCGTATCACGCCGCCGGGAACTACTTCGAGGCCACACCCGAGCAGCGGGCTCGCATGTGGTGGGGATGCGTGGACACCATCGCCGAGGTCAACCAGTTGGATTGGCGGGCACTGCGATTGGACTTCCTCGCGTTTCCCGAGCACGGCGCCGGGGTCGTCGAGCAGGGGGTGAACTATCTGGACGCCGCACTGAAGTGGGCTTGCGAGGGAACGCCGCCGGAGATCTACCGGCGGGCGGTGGCGTATCTGCGCGACAACCGCTGCGAACCCGAGCAGCCGTGCCTCTGCTGGGGTGACGCCCGGATGTCGAACATCCTGTACGACAATGACTTCCGGGTCCGCGGTGTGCTCGACTGGGAGATCGCCCACCTCGGTGCGCCGGAGTCGGACCTGGCCTGGCTGCTATTCCTGGACTGGGCGTGCAGCGAGTACGAGGGCCATCCCCCGCTGCCGGGCACACCGAGCCGCGCCGAGACCATCGCCTACTACGAGAAGCGGACCGGTCACGAGGTCCGCAACCTCGAATACCACGAGGTCTTCTCGGCCGCCCTGTTGTCGATTCCCCTGCTGCGCATGACCCACCGCGTACAGCTCCCGCCGGAGATGAACATCACCGGCTTCTGCACTGCCCGCATCGAGCAATTACTCGGCTGACACCTGCCGGCGCCGCGCTGTCACGGCAGTGACTCCCTTCGCGGCAACGACTTTGCCCCCGGCGTGCTGCCGGGGGCAAAGTCGTTCGCGGTTGTCGGGACTAGCGGGCTTCGACCAGGTCAGCCTCGGCCGGAACCCCCTCCGGCGCAGCCGGCTTCGCGCCCTTCATCAGGAAGAAGGCGATCACCGTGGCGACCAGGACGGCCGCCCCACTCGCGAGGAAGGTGGTCGACATGGCGTGGGTGAAGGCCTCGCGGGCCGCGGTCACCAGGGCACCGTCGCCGGAGACGAAGGCACCCGCGATGCTGTCGCGAGCCGCCGCCGGGGCAGCGGAAGGCATTCCGTCGGTGTAGGTTCCGGCCAGCACCGCGCCGAGCACCGCCACACCCAGCGCACCACCGGTCTGCTGGATGGTGTCGTTCAGCGCGGAACCGACACCGGCCTGCTCCGGCGGGATGGCACCCATCAGAGCGCCGATGGCGGCGGGCATCGCCAGACCCGCACCTGCACCCAGCACCGCCATGGCCAGGGCCGCGGCCCAGAATCCGGAGTCGGCGGTCAGCGCCGCCAGCGCCCCGGAACCGGCGGCCAGCACCACCATGCCGATCAGGGTCACCAGGCGCACCCCCAGCTTCTGAACCAGCGCGGCGCCCAGGCCGTTGAAGAGCAGTGCGGCCACCGCCAGCGGGGTGAAGGCCAGTGCGGTCTTGATCGGCGAGTAGCCGAGCACGAACTGAAGGTACTGGGTGAGCAGCAGGCTCAGACCGGCGTTGGCGAAGGTGACCAGCACCAGCGAGAAGCTGGAACCGGTGAAGACCCGGTTGCGGAACAGGTGCAGCGGAACCATCGGGTGTTCGGCCTTCAGCTCACGAATCGCGAAGGCCGCCAGGAAGACCGCCGCGGCGAGCATCGAAACCCAGGTGCCCGCAATGCCCTTGGTCGGGAACTCGATGATGCTCCACACCAGCGACACCGTGCCCACGATCGACAGCGCCATGCCCGGCAGATCGGTCGGGCGGGCCGGGCCCTTGGACTCCGGCATCAGGGCGAAGGCCGCGAAGATGGCCACGGCCGCGATCGGCACATTCAGCAAGAACACCGAACCCCACCAGAAGTGGTTGAGCAGCACGCCGCCCAGCACCGGGCCGCCGACCATGCCCAGCACGGACACGCCGGTCCACGCGGCGATCGCCTTGGGCCGCTCGTCCTCGTCGAACACGGTGATCAGAATGGACAGCGTGCTCGGCATGATGAGCGCGCCACCGATGCCCATGATCACGCGGCCGGAGATCAGCATCCCCGCGCTGGTGGCGTAGGCGGCGAGCAGGGAGGCCACGCCGAAGAGGACCAGGCCGAGCACCATCACCAGCCTGCGGCCGAAGCGATCGGAGAGGCTGCCGGTGGTGAGCAGCAGGCCCGCGAAGACCAGGATGTAGCAGTCGATCACCCACTGCAGCGCCTGCGGTCCAGCGTGCAGGTCGATCGCGATCTCCGGCAGGGCGACGGTGAGGACCATATTGTCGATCACCAGCACCAGCGAGGCCAGGCAGAGCACGATGAGAATCAGCCAGCGCTGCGGGTTGCGCTGGGCCGCAGGCGATGTCAGCACCTCGGCCCTTTTGTCGGAAGTCATTTCGGTTCCCCTTCGAGAAGCTCTCCCGCACACTGTGCGGCGTTGTCGCACACTGTACGGTCTCCGTACACTGTTCGCAATCTGGAACGATGTACGGTCGAACGAACGGCGTTCTAGCTGGGGTTATGCTGTTCCGCGGACGAAGGAGGAAGAGCCATGGCGGCCAAGGCACAGGAGTTCTCGTCGGTGTGGACCCGCCCGCAGCGACAGCGGCGGGATCAGCCCGCACTGAGCCGGGAACAGATCGTGTCCGAAGCTCTCGCACTGCTCGATACCGAGGGCTACGACGCGCTCAGCATGCGTAAGCTCGGCGCCCGCCTCAATGCCGGAGCCACCTCGCTCTACACGCATGTCACGAACAAGGACGAGATCCTGGAGTTGGTGATCGACGAGGCGTTCGGCGAGGTCCACGAGCCCGCCACCATCGCACCGGAGAACTGGCGCGCCGATCTACTCGCGCTGGGTCGCGATGTGCGCGACACCGTCCTGCGCCATCCCTGGATGAGCACCGCCATCACCGGAGCCGGACTCGCCTACCTCGGCCCCAATCTCATGCGCCTGTCGAACGCCATGCTCGCGACCCTCGAAGCGGCGGGCTTCGACGACCGGGAGGCGGACCGGGCCTCGAATGCCTTCTGGGCCTTCGTCCTCGGCTCGGCCGGCACCGAAACCGCCATGCTCACCAGTGTCTCCCGCAGCGGGCTCAGTGAACAGGAGTGGTTCGCCAAGATGATGGCCATGTCCGAACAGGCGGTGCGCGGTTACCCCCACGTCGCCAAACGGTACAGCGTCTACCGGGAACTCGATCCCACGCAGTCCAGGAACGACTTCTTCGACTCCGAGCTCGAACTCATCCTGGACGGACTGGAGTTTCGGCGCGCCCGCGCCAAATGACCTGCAGCGGAGGGTGATTCAGCCAAACATTGCCAGCCGACGGCGCTGGGCCGGAGTCTCCACCACCACCGAGCCGATCACCGATCCGGCCAGCACGCTGAGCAATCCCGCCACCGGAATGTGGGTCGCGATCGGCAGCAGCCCCGCCACCAGCACGGCGGTGAGCAGCCGGATCACCACCACGCTCTCCCGAATTCCGGTGAAGGCGGCCCGGGTCAGCGCTACCGAGACCAGGTACACGATCACGCCGCCGACCACACAGTCCGCGGCGGTGGCAGTCGAATGCGCGCTGCCGCCGGTCACCGCGATGCCCATCGACGCACCCGCCAAGGCCAGGCCGAGCAGCAGCGGCAGGTGCCCGAAGGTGTAGAGGTGCAGCAGCTTTCCGGTGCGCGCCAGCTCGGTGTGCGACCCCGGGCGCATCCCGCTGCCATTGAAGTAGGACCACCACAGGCCCACGGTGAGCGCGAAGGCAGCCGCCGCGGTCACCGCCGCCCAGCCGGCGGTGTGTACCGCCGCGAGGCCATTGGTGAAGCCCAGCACGGATTCGCCCAGGATGACAATGGTGAAGAGCCCGAAGCGTTCTCGCAGATGGTCGGTTTCCTGCTCGACGCCGGCCAGCCGCCGGGTCACCACCAGCGGCAGGGCCAGCTCCGTGAGCATGGCCAGCGTCCAGGCGCCGTAGCGCAGCGGGCCGGCGTCGCAGGCGAGGCCGGCGAGCCAGCCCACCGCGCTCACGGCCGAACCCAGTGTGAACGACCGGAATACGGCCCGCAGTGCCGGATTCCGCCGGGAATCCCAGGCGTACAGCAGGGCGACACCGGCCCGGGCGACCAGGTACGCGAGGACGAATCCCGCGTCCACGCCCCGGCTCTGGCCGACCGCGCCCGCGAACACCGCCATGCCCACGATGCCGGTCAGCCCGAAACTGGTGAGCAGGCGATGGGCCGCGGTATCCCGATCGGCCCGATTGGCGTGCACCGCGTACAGGACCCACGCCCACCACAGCGGCACGAACAGGCCGGCCGCCGCGGCCACCGATCCGGCATCGGGGTGCGCGCCCACCCGATGCGTGATCTGGCCGACCGCCGCGGCGAACACCAGATCCCCGAAACATTCGAACCAGGTGGCCCGGCGCGGTGTGGTGGTTTCCGGTGCGGCGGCGGAGCTTTCGAGCATGCCGACCAAACTACTGGCCGGTCAGCGACCCGTCGCCAGACTGGTGCCGCCGTTGGCGTCGAGCACGACGCCGGTGATGAATCCGTTGGTGGCCAGCATGTGGATGGCGCGGGCGATGTCCTCGGGGCGGCCGACGCGACCGACCGGGGTGGTCGCCACCAGGCCGTCGAACAGAGCGGTGCGCTGCGCCTCCGGAACCCGGTCCCACCACGGGGTGTCGATGACGCCCGGGGAGACGGCATTGATGCGCAGCGGGGCGAGTTCGACGGCGAGCGGCGGCACCATGGCGTCGAGTGCGCCGTTGATGGCGGCCAGGCCCGCGGTGCCGGGGAAGGCCGAGCGCGACGAGCCCGCGGTCACCAGGGTGACCGAGCCCTGCGAATCCAGGTGCGGGAGCGCGGCTTTCAGGATGCGCACCTGCGGCCAGAACTTGCCGTCGAAGCCGGCGGCCAGCTGGTCCAGATCGAGGTCGGCGAAGGGACCGCTGCCGGCCGAGCCGCTCACCGAGATGACCAGGTGGTCGATGGTCCCGGCCTGGGCGAAGAAGGCGTCGATATCGGCCTGGCTGGTGGCGTCCAGGGCGTAGCCGGTGGTCTTGCCGCCGATACGCGCGACGGCCGCGTCGAGCTTGTCCCGGCCGCGGCCGGTGATGACGACCTCGGCGCCGTCGGCCGCGAAGGCGGTGGCGGTGGCCTCACCGATGCCGGAGCTGCCACCCATGACGACGACGCGCGGTGTTGTGGTCATTGTCGGAAACCCTCTCTGTCGCTGTCCGTCTATTCTTACGGAACTGACAGTCTCGACAACGCTGTTGGCGAGACTTTTAGTCTCGGCAAAGCGGTGAGCTGCGTCACAGGAGGGCGAGCATGGAAAGCACAGCGGCACAGCCCAATACGGCGCGACCGCACACCGGGCGACGCCGCAACGAGGCCACCCGGCAGGCCATCCTCGATGCCTCGCTGCGGCTGCTCGGCGAATCCGACGGCGCACCGGTCACCATCGACGCCATCGCACGGGCCGCCGGCGTCGGAAAGCAGACCGTGTACCGGTGGTGGCCGTCCAAGGGCGCGGTCCTGCTGGACGCGCTCACCGAACGGTCGGCGCTCGAGGTGCCGCCGCCGGACAGCGGCTCGCTGCGCACCGACCTGCGCACCCTCATGGAAGCGACTTTCCGTGGCGCACAGCGCAGTTCGACCGCACCCGCGCTGCGCACGCTGGTCCGCGAGGCGGCGCACGACCCGCATCTCGCGGAGCTGTTGCGGACCTTCACCGCGCAGCGCCGGGCAGCGGTGCGGGCCGTGCTCGAGCGCGGACGGCTACGCGGCGAACTGCCCGCCGACGCCGATCTCGATCTGCTGGTCGACCAGTTCTACGGGGTCTTCTGGTACCGCTTCATTCTCGGCCACGCGCCCCTGGACGACGCGGTCGCCGAACGGCTCACCGACTCGATGCTGGCCGGCCGCTGAAGAATCCGGCCGAGCGATCGGTCTGCGCCAGATGCCGCAGCGCGGCGATGAGCTCGTCACCGAGCACGTTTCCGACCACGACCGTCTCGGCCATGCTGTCGATATCGCCGCGCGAGGTCAACACGGCCATATCCAGTTCGGCGATCGGCTCCAGGGCGTGGGCGTAGTCGTCGAGGCGGTCCGCGATATCGCCGTGGCCGAGCTGGCGCAGCGCGCCGACCACCTCGGCGGCGGCCGACACCGCCGGATTGTCGCGGCCGACGCGCCAGCCCAGGCGATCGAGCATGGCCGTCACCTCCGCGCGGGCGGCGGTCCGAGATTCCTTGTCGCAGAAGGCGATGCTGCGGGCGGCGGTGTGCTGGGCGACGCCGAGGATCTTGTGGGTGCCGAGATCCGAATCGTCCAGGGCCGCGATCACCTCGCGCGCCGAGGCGATGGAGAGCCCGCCGACCTCGATGAGCGCCCGGATCAGCCGCAGGCGGCGCAGATGCGCGTCGTCGTACTGCGCCTGATTGTGCCCGGTCGCCTCACCCCTGGGCAGCAGGCCTTCCCGCAGGTAGTACTTGATCGTCGGGGTGGACACGCCACTGGCCTTGCTCAGCTCCCCGATTCGCATCGGACCTCCTCGTCGCCGCGCGGGGCTTGCCCACCGAGCCACCATCATAGATAGCCGCGTTATGGACACCGCGGCTATCCGCTACGCCGGAGTCGGGTCAGAGCTGCTCGCGGACGCCGATCTCGATGCGCTTGCCGAGCTCGGCGTCGACACTCTTCCAGTAGTCGAAGACCCGGCTCAGGATCGGCTCGCGCACGCCGCCCAGGATGTGGCCGACGACATTGCCCACCAGGCGATCCCGCTCGGCATCGTTCATGACCTCGCGGACCAGGGTGCCGGCCTGCGCGAAGTCGTTGTCCTCGCGGTGCTGGAGGTAGCCGGCCCGGACCATGGCCGGGTCGAACGTCCAGGCGCCGTCGTCGATGGCACGCGCCGGATCGGCGTGCGGGCCGCCGAAGGAGTTGGGCGCGTACACCGGAACGCTCGCGGCATTGTGCGCGAAGCGCATGGCACCGTCCTGCGAGTAGGAGTTCACCGGCGCGGCCTTGGCCCGGTTCGGCGGCAGCTGCTCGTGGTTCGCGCCGATGCGGTAGCGGTGCGCGTCGGCGTAGGCGAAGACGCGGCCCAGCAGCATCTTGTCGGGCGAGAAGGCAATGCCGGGAACCACATTCGAGGGTGCGAAGGCGGCCTGCTCGATGTCCACGAAGAAGTTCGCGGGGTTGCGGTTCAGGGTCCAGCGGCCGACCTCGATGAGCGGGTAGTCCTGCTGCGACCAGACCTTGGTCAGATCGAACGGGTTGAAGCGGTAGTTGTCCGCCTCGGCGACCGGCATGATCTGGACCTTCAGGGTCCAGCTCGGGAAGTCGCCGCGCTCGATGGCCTGGTACAGGTCGCGACGGTGGAAGTCGGCGTCCTTACCGGCGAGCTCGTCGGCCTCGGCCTGGGTCAGGTTCTTGATGCCCTGGTCGGTCTTGAAGTGGTACTTCACCCAGAAGCGCTCGCCGGACTCGTTGATCCACTGGTAGGTGTGCGAGCCGAAGCCGTCCATGTGGCGCAGGGTGGCCGGGATGCCGCGGTCGCCCATGAGCCAGGTGACCTGGTGGGCGGTCTCCGGGCGCAGGGTCCAGAAGTCCCACTGCATGTTCGCGTCGCGGAGGCCGGAGCCGGGCAGGCGCTTCTGCGAGTGGATGAAGTCGGGGAACTTGATCGGGTCCTTGATGAAGAACACCGGGGTGTTGTTGCCGACGATGTCGTAGTTGCCCTCGGTGGTGTAGAACTTCACCGCGAAACCGCGTGGGTCGCGCCAGGTGTCGGGACTGCCCTGCTCACCGGCGACGGTGGAGAAACGCACCAGCGACTCGGTGCGGGTGCCCGGCTGGAACAGCGCGGCCTTGGTGTAGCGGCTGACATCACCGGTAACCACCAGTTCGCCGAACGCGCCCGAACCCTTGGCGTGCACCACGCGCTCGGGCACCCGCTCCCGGTTGAAGTGGGCGAGCTTCTCGATCAGGTAGTGATCGTGCAGCAGGATCGGGCCCTGTGTGCCCGCGGTGAGCGATTCGTTGTCGCTGGGCACCGGGGCGCCGGTATTGGTGGTGGTCGCCTTGGTCATGTTTTCGAGCGTGCCGAGTTTTCTGGAACTAGTCAAGAAAAGTCCGCAGGGCGGTGAGTAAACAAAGGTATATACAGTACAGTCGTGCAGGTTCGGCAAATATCAAGCTAATGATTAGCGCGGGACCACGGGTGGCGCTGTCGGCCGATGATAGTTGGCGAATTCGACCACGTTGCGGGCGGATTCGAACCAGGGGCCGGTGCTGGGGCGGGTTTGGGTGAGGGCGGCGGCGATGTCGGGCATACGGACCGAGCGGACGACGACGGTGCGGATGGAGTCGGCCATGGCCAATCGGGTTGCGGACTTGCAGATCGACGCCCTGGGTCGAGCATGGTCAGCAGGTCGGTGATCCGCGGGACCGTTGCCCAGATCACAGTGCCCACTGCGGAATAGATCCGGCGGGCCCCGGGTTGATCCCCCTTGCCGGCGTCGGAACAGCCCCGGGCCGCACCCTTCGTCGCTACGAGCGACCACTCGCCGAGAGGCGCTTGTTGGGCGTCGGCTTCAACTTTCCGGGTCAGCCTGAGCGGCATGCGCCGGACCCGGCTCGCGCACACCGGGATTCGCTGACCGGCCGCCACCCCTGGTTCGCTCAGGGGGTGACCGCGGCGCGGCCCGCCAGCTCCCGTAGTTCGTCGGCCGGTCGGCGACCGGCGAACTGCAGCAGATCCCGCACCACTTCGCGGGCGCGATGATCGGTGTGCACCAGTTCGGGGGTTAGTCGCTCGGCATTGAGCAACGCCTCCAATGCCTCGCTCGCCTGCCGCCGCTGCGCGTGCGCACGGGCCACATCGACCAGGAAGCGCGCCTGCCGCTCCGGAGACAGGATCGAGGCGTCGACGGTGCGCGCGGTATCGAGCGCCTCGCCGGCGTCGCCCAGTTCGACCGCCACGGCCACCGCGTGCACGGCGACCCCGGTCGGACCGAACTCGGTGTCGAAATCGTTGCGGCCCTCGCCCAACCGGTCGGCGGCGGCGCGCGCCGCGGCCAGCCCGGTGCGGGCGGCCGTGCGATTCCCGTCCGTCGCCGCGATCACCGCCAGCATGAGCTGCAGAGATCCGTAGAGCGACAACACTTCCGGCCGTGGCTGCTCGGCCGCCACCTGCGCGGCCAGCGCGGCCACCGACACTCGCGCCGCCTGCTCGGCCTGTTCCAGGCGTTGCAGACGCAGGAAAGCCTGTGCCATGCGATAGGTTCCGGCCACCACGCTCAGCGCGTCACCGGATTCCTCGGCCGCGGACAGTGCGCGATCGGCCGCGACCCACGCCGCGTCGACCTCCTCCTGGCGGGTGAACGCGGTCGCGGCCACCTGATAGGCGCGCGACAGCAGGGTCAGCACCTCCGGCCGCCGCGTGGCATCCGCCCGCGCGGCGTGCTCGAGATCCGGAATCAGTTCCAGCAGACTGCTGCCCACCTCGACCAGCCGGGATTCGTGCGCCAGCTGCCAGGCCAGGTCCACTCGCTGTTGCAGCTCCGGCAGTTTCGCGGCCGCAGTGCTCGGCTCGAGACCGCGATCGGCCTCGTCTCCGAAGAGCTGTTCCAGGGCGGGATGCCCGGTGAGCAGCAGCCGCAGCTGCTCGAACACCGCCGAGCCGGGCCGATGCCCGTCACCGCGGTCGGCGGCAATCGGTTCGGCCGCTTCGGGACGCAGATCGCGTACCGCCACTCCGAGCACGTCCGCCAGTCTTTGCAGAACGGACAGTCGCTCAACAGGCAGCACGTCTCGCTCGACCTGCGACACCCAGCTTTCCGAGCGCCGAATCGCCGCTCCCAACTCTTTCTGCGATAGTCCCCGCCGCCGGCGCAACTCCGCTACCCGTGCCCCAAGGGTACTTTCGGCCACCGGGTCAAACTCCTTCTGCCTGATCGGCTTTCCCGGCCGTCACCGCCCGCTTGTTTCGCCGATGTCTACCATGCCCTTCTCCTTCCGCCCTTTCCATCCAGAGGGGGATCTGCCGACAAGGATTCCAGACCGACCGAGCTTACGGCGCACAGTATGGAACATGGATTTTTCTTATTGCACCGCAATTTTTCTGTGTTTAACGTTTGAAGAGGACCCGTCGAACCAAACGGACGACAAGAGGTGGTCATGCCCGGCGAACTTCTCTTCTTTCTACTCGGAGCCGGAATCGGCGGCGCGGCAATGTGGTTCGCGGCGTGCGCCCTTGCGGCCACCAAGTATTCCTCCACTGCCGACGGAGCGACGGTGCAGAGCATCACCGCGCGCCTCGAACGCGAGGGTATCCGGAACTCGCGCTCGATGAAAGGTCAACCAGCCTCGCATCGGGCACCATCGAGATGACCGCCGCGCCGAAAACCGACGAAGTCCATGTGCGCCTGCGGTTTCCCGGAGGAATGATCTTGGATTACCGCGCGGAACGCGCAATTGCCGAACGCCTCGCTGCGCATTTGCGCCCGCATCGCATAGAAGTCACGATCGACGGGCTCCGGACCGATCGACTACCCCCACTCCCCTGTGCCGAACTTTGGGCGGATTGACCGACTCCAGGGAGCGTATCGCATTGACACCCGGGCAATATCCGAAAACGGACCGTGCACTTTCTTGTGCACGGTCCGTAACGGATAGATCTGATCAGTTGTTCAAAAGAACTTCCGCGATCTGAATCGTGTTGAGCGCGGCGCCCTTACGCAGGTTGTCGCCGGAGATGAACAGCGCCAGACCGCGGCCGTCCGGCACACCCGGATCCTGGCGGATGCGGCCCACCAGCGACTCGTCGATACCAGCGGCGGCCAGCGGGGTGGGGACGTCGGTGAGCTTCACACCCGGCGCCTTCGCGAGCAGCTCCTCGGCGCGCTCCACCGAAAGCGGCTGCGCGAATTCGGCATTGATCGACAGCGAGTGGCCGGTGAAGACCGGGACGCGCACACAGGTGCCGCTCACCAGCAGATCCGGCAGACCCAGGATCTTGCGGGACTCGTTGCGCAGCTTCTGATCCTCGTCGGTCTCGCCGCTGCCGTCGTCCACCAGCGAGCCCGCCAGCGGGATCACGTCGAAGGCGATCGGGGCCACGTACTTGTTCGGCGCCGGGAACTCCACCGCCGAACCGTCGTGCACCAACTTCTCGGCATCGCCGATGACGGCGCGCACCTGCGATGCCAGCTCCTCGACACCGGCCAGGCCGGAGCCCGACACCGCCTGGTAGCTGGACACGATCAGCCGCTGCAGCCCGGCCTCGTCGTGCAGCACCTTGAGCACCGGCATGGCGGCCATAGTGGTGCAGTTCGGGTTGGCGATGATGCCCTTGACCAGGTTGCGGGTGGCCTCCGGGTTCACCTCGGAGACGACCAGCGGCACCTCGGGGTCCTTGCGCCAGGCCGAGGAGTTGTCGATGACGGTGACACCGGCGGCCGCGAAGCGCGGGGCCTGCACCCGGGACATGGTGGCGCCGGCCGAGAACAGCGCGATGTCCAGTCCGCTCGGGTCGGCGGTCTCGGTGTCCTCGACCACGATGTCGCGGCCGCGGAACGGCAGCGTCTTGCCCGCCGAGCGCGCGGACGCGAAGAACCGCACCTCGTCGGCCGGGAAGTTGCGCTCCTCCAGCAGCTTTCGCATGACCGCGCCGACCTGACCGGTCGCGCCGACGACGCCTACACGCACACCCATGCCGCTACCGTCCCGTTCCGCCGTGCACGACCGCGACTTCGTCGCCGCCCAGATCGAACGACGAGTGCAGCACCTTCACGGCCTCGTCCAGGTCGGTGTCCTTGACCAGCACCGAGATCCGGATCTCCGAGGTGGAGATGAGGTCGATATTGATGCCGGCGTCGGCCAGCGACTCGCAGAAGGTGGCGGTCACGCCCGGGTGCGACTTCATGCCCGCGCCGACCAGCGACACCTTGCCGATGTGGTCGTCATACACGACCTGGGAGAAGCCGATGTCGCCCTGCCGCCTGGTGAGCAGCTCGACGGCGCGCGGGCCCTCCAGCTTGGGCAGGGTGAAGGTGATGTCGGTCTTACCCGTCTCCACCTTGGAGATGTTCTGCAGCACCATGTCGATATTGATCTCGGCATCGGCGACCGCGCGGAACACCTTGGCGGCGTAGCCGGGCTCGTCCGGAATGCCGACCACGGTCACCTTGGCCTCGCTGCGGTCGTGCGCGACGCCCGTGAGGATTGCTTGCTCCAAGGGGATGTCCTCCATCGATCCGGTAATCATGGTGCCCGTCTTGTCGGTGTACGAGGACCGCACGTGAACGGGCACGTTGTAGCGGCGCGCGTACTCGACGCAACGCAGCATGAGAACTTTCGAGCCGCAGGCGGCCATCTCCAGCATTTCCTCGTAGGAGACGGTGTCCAGCTTCTGGGCGTCGGAGACGATGCGCGGGTCGGCGGAGAAGACGCCGTCCACATCGGTGTAGATCTCGCAGACATCGGCATTGAGCGCGGCGGCCAGCGCGACGGCGGTGGTGTCGGAACCACCGCGGCCCAGCGTGGTCACGTCCTTGCTGTCCTGGCTCACCCCCTGGAAGCCCGCGACCAGCACGATGGTGCCCTGCCCGAGCGCCTGCTGCACCCGGCCCGGGGCCACGTCGATGATCTTGGCATTGCCGTGCGTGCCGGTGGTGATGACACCGGCCTGCGAGCCGGTGAACGAACGAGCCTCGGCGCCCAGCGAGTGAATGGCCATGGCGACCAACGCATTGGAGATGCGCTCACCCGAGGTGAGGAGCATGTCCATCTCGCGGGCCGGAGCGGCCGGCGCGACCTGCTGGGCCAGATCCAGCAGTTCGTCGGTGGTGTCGCCCATGGCGGAACACACGACGACCACATCGTGGCCGAGCTTCTTGGTCTCGACGATCCGCTCGGCGACCCTCCGGATGCGCTCGGCGGTGGCGACCGAGGATCCTCCGTACTTCTGGACGACGAGAGCCACGGCGGAAATCCTCCAAGATCGACAAACTGCTGCTATCGACCCACAAGACTACCGGCCCAGGTCCACGACTTTTCGTCCCACCTCCCGTCCGCGGATTCCAGTCACCCGGCAGCTATTCCGGCGCCGACATCCGCACGCCCGGATCATGCTTGGCGACAAGGGCGTTGAACAGCCAGCCGTACTTGGTGTTGTGGAAGGCGGCGAAGCCCCACTCGCCGTCCCGCCGCACGGCGACGTACACGTTCACCTTGGTGTTGAAGCGGTTCCGGCGGCGCTTGCCCTTCACCACCGCGCCACGGCCGTGTACGACCGCGACATCCGGGGTGACGAACCGCAGGCCGGTGATCTCACCGTCGAGGCGGGTGCCCTTCATGTACTTCGCGAACAGCGGTTCGTGCGAGGCCCGGATCGCCTCGCGCCCCCGCAGCCGGGCGCCGAACCAGGTGACGTAGT
The DNA here is from genome assembly GCF_042754245.1 of Nocardia sp. NPDC059228. Lineage (NCBI taxonomy): Bacteria > Bacillati > Actinomycetota > Actinomycetes > Mycobacteriales > Nocardiaceae > Nocardia > Nocardia sp. NPDC059228. The sequence continues at coordinate 55,172 of NZ_JBHZAL010000023.1, forward strand.
CGGCGTCCGGCGTGAAGACCTCGGCGTAGGCGGCGGCATCCCCGTCCGCCCATGCCTGATTCGACCGGGCGAACAGCGCGCGAACGGCGGTTTCGTCGGTGATCTGCTGAACAGTCATGACATCCCTCCCGAAGATATCTGAACGAGTCATCAATTGACTTGAGAAGTAGTTGAGTCATTCAGATATTGTCCGAGTGAGACTAAGCTGTCAAGGGATGAGCGAGAAACACGACGAACTGGGCGCCGCCCTCACCTTCGCCGCCCAGCGCAGCGCCACCGACGCCGTGATGCTGCACGGGGCCATGGCCGACAAGCTCGGCCTGCACGTCACCGACCTGCGCTGCCTCAATATGCTGCGCATCGGCGGCCCGGCCACCGCGGGCGAACTGGCCCAGCGCACCGGCCTCACCACCGGGGCCATCACCCGGATGATCGACCGGCTGCTGAAGGGCGGATTCGTACGGCGCGAACACGATTCGAAGGATCGGCGCCGGGTGATCATCACCGCCCTGGACGACCGCATCGACGAGATCGCACCGCACTACGAGTTCCTGGCAACGGAATTCGCCAAGATCGCCCGCGATTATTCGGACGAGCAGCTGGAGCTACTGCTCGAGATCTTCAACCGGCTGCACGAGACCTCGATGGACGTCACCGCCCGGATCCGCGAAAGCGATTGAGCACGAACGGGACTCAGGCCCGGTCGAACCAGGTGACCTGCGCGCCGTTGGCGAATTCCCGGCGCTGGGTGACCTCGAACCGGGACGGCCTGAAGTTGCCGACGATCATGGGCAGGCCCGCGCCCGCGATGACGGGATAGCTCTTGAGGATCAACCGGTCGATCTCGCCGATCAGCTGTCCCGCCAGGTTCGCGCCGCCGCAGAGCCAGATGTCCAGGCCCTCTTCCTTTTTCAGGCGGCGGACCAGTTCGACCGGATCGCCCGAGACGATCTCCACCTGCGGATTGTCCACCGGCGCAAGGGTGGTCGAGAAGACGTACTGCTTCAGGTGGTTGTACGGACTGTCGGTTCCGGCGGCCAGACCGGGTTCATAACTGCCGCGCCCCATGAGAACCGTGTCGATCTGCCGGTTCGGCGTATCGACCGGCAGGCCGACCAGTTCGCGAAGGTGGGTCGGGACCGTCTCCGGCATGACCTCGTTGAACCAGGCCATCATGTCGTCGCCGGTCGGATAGAAGTCGTATTCCCCCTGCGGACCGGCGATGTAGCCGTCGAGGGAGACCGCCACGTAGTAGACGAGCTTTCGCATTGTTTACCACCCTGTCCGTAGTACTATGTCCGTAGTGATTACGAACGTAGTACTACACATGGAGTGGTGTCAATGGTTCGGACGAATCCGGAACGACGCAATGCCCTGATCGACGCGGCCATCGAGGTCCTGGCCCGCGACGGCGCGCGCGGACTCACCTTCCGCGCGGTCGACAAGGAGGCCCGGGTGCCCGCGGGCACGGCCTCGAACTACTTCGCCAATCGCGACGAACTTCTGATCCAGGCCGGGCACCGTTTCTACGAGCGGCTACAACCCAGCAAGGAGACGATGGACCATCTCTTCACGGGCCCGCGCACCCGCGAGACCATCGCGGAACTGATGGCGGAGACCGTCAGCCGCATCACCGGGTTCCGCACCGGCTACCTCGCCCTGCTGGAACTGCGACTGGAGGCCACCCGCCGCCCGGAGCTGCAGGCGATCCTCGCCGAGCGGGTGCGCGCGGACCTCGATTTCAATATCCGCAACCATCTGGACTCCGGCCTGCCCGGCGACGCCGATTCGGTGACGCTGCTCTACCTGGCCCTGAACTGGCTGATCGTCGAAAGACTCACGCTGCCGGACATCTTCACCGACGAGGAGGCGGCCCGGCTGGTGCGCATGGCGGTGGAACGTGCCATTCCGACCTTGTGACGAGCATCACCGGAGGCGAATAATCCCAAGTATGCATGCAAGTGTCGGTGATCATCTGGTCATCCATGGGCGCAATGTCGGACTCCCCGACCACACCGCGGAAATCGTCGAGGTGCGCGGCGCGGAAGGTGAGCCGCCCTACGTGGTGCGGTTTGCCGACGGCCGTACGAGCCTGGTGTTCCCGGGCCCGGACTCGGTGGTGGAGCCGGGCTGACGACACCCGGTCACAACCCGTTTCGGCCGTGTTAGCCCAAGATTTTCCGATCACGCCCAGGCGTGACCGGATAGCCCTGCCGAGCAGGGAAATCGGGACTTACCAGACCGACCAGTCGGTCAGAAGCGAGGGGCAGCACAGTTGACTCTCCGAGCGACCCTGGTCACAATCGGTGCCCGAATGGAAGGGTAGATATGAGAACGAAGACTGATCACCGGTTCGTCATCGACATCGATCCCGGACAGGTGATGGATGCGTTGCTCATGGTCGAGCAAATGCCCGACTGGTCCCCCTCCCATCAGGACGTCCGGGTCGCCACCCGCGACAAGCGCGGCCGCCCCAAGCGCGTCTACGTGTCCGCCAATCTCATGGGCCGCCCCGACCGGCAGGTCGTCGAATACACCTGCACCGAGAACCGCGTCGAATGGCGGGTTTCCGAATCCAGCGCCGGCGCCGGCGGCAAGGGCTGGTTCGACCTCGGCGAAACCGAGGACGGCGCCACCGAGGTCTGGTACCACTCCGAGGTCTACCTGCCGATTCCCGCGCCCGGCATGCTGCTCAAGCGCAGCGCCCGCCGCGAGGGCGACGCGATGATCAGCAACTTCATCGCATTCGTCGAATCCGTCACCGGCGTCCAAGGACTCGGCGAGGTGGAGGAAGCGCCCTACGCCGAATCGGCCGCCTTCGAGCAGCCCGGTCAGGTCCAGCCCGGCTACGCCCAGCCGGGCTACGCGCAGCGCCTGGACTACGGCCGCAATTTCGAGCCCGGCTTCGGCACCGCCTAGGCCGGCCGCGAACACTCGCGGCTGATCGCGAACAGCGAACAGTCGTGATCGGCACTGCCTTTCGAGCCGCGCATTGGGCAGGATGTCCCTCATGCCCGGTCCCGTACGCACCCGCATGATGCCCGTCGCCGAGGACGCCTCGGTGACGCAGCTGGAACTGTTCTTCGACCTGGTGATCGTCTTCGCCTTCACCATGGTCACCGACTTCGCCGCGCACGAGACCACCGCGGTCAATCTGCTGCGCGCACTGCTCATTCTGGCCATGCTGTGGTGGGGCTGGATCGGCTACTCCTGGCTCGGCAATGTGGTCAAGGCCGATGAGGGCATCGCCCGGGTGGCCATGTTCGTGGCCATGGGCGCGGCGTTCATGATCGCGCTCACCATTCCCGAGTCCTTCCGCGATCTGCCGGGCGGCTGGTACGGGCCACTGGTGTTCGTCATCGCGTACCTGGCCGTCCGGCTGGTCCACCTGACCGTGTTCTGGATGGCCAGCAGTCACGACGCCCAGCTCCGCCGGCAGGTGATCCGCTGGGCCGCAGGCTCACTCAGCGTGGCCAGCGTGCTGCTGGTGGCCGGCGCGCTCACCACCGGGACCGCGCAGCTGGGGCTGTGGCTGGCGGCGCTGGTCTGGGACATGGGCTGGACGTTCTTCGCGGGCAACGAGTGGCGGCTCTACTCGCCCTCGCACTTCGCCGAACGGTACGGGCTGATCGTCATCATCGCGCTGGGCGAATCCATCGTGTCCATCGGCGTCGGCGTGGCCGGGCTGCCGATCTCGTGGTCCATCACCGTGGGTTCGATGCTGGGCCTGGGCGTGGCGGGCCTGCTGTGGTGGGCGTACTTCGATGTGGCCGCGCTGGTCGTGGAGCGCGCGATGCATCGCGCCGGCGGCGAGCGCCGCATCCAGATCGCGCGCAACTGCTACACCTTCTGGCACTTCCCGATGATCGCCGGAATCGTGGCCATGGCACTGGGTTTGAAGAAGGTGCTCAACTACGTGGGTGGGGCGCAAGGACATTCGCTCAGCGACGAGCTGCACGGGATCCCGCTGTTCGCGCTGTACGGCGGTGTGATCGCGTACCTGGTCGCCCTGGTCGGGTTCCGGCACTACGCGACCGGCAAGGTGCTGGTGCCGCGACTGGTGGCGGCGGTGGTGCTGCTGGCCCTGATCCCGCTGGCGTCGGCGGTGCCCGCACTGGCCGCGCTCGGCATGCTCTGCGCGGCCCTGCTGGCGCTCATCGTGTTCGAGGTGGTGCGCTATGCCCAGCCGCGCGATCTGATCCGGCACGGGCTCGACTGAGGCCCTCGAACACGTGGCCGGCGACGGCTCAGGGACGCGGGGTGAGCCGGTTGTCGATGGCCTCCGGCACCCGCTCCCCCGAATTCACGGCATCGCGGATCTGATTGATGTTCTCGCGCAGGGCATCCGCCACCAGCTCGTCGGTGCGCGGATCGGCGAGCACCTGCAGCACGACGCGGAAACTGGCGTCGGCGATGCCGCGAATCATCTCCTCGTGGAACGGGACATAGCGCACCTTCCCCAGCTGGGGATCACTGCGGATCACCTCGAGGATCATCTGATCGATCTCGGAACGGTTCTCCTCCAGCGCATTCGCGATATTGCGGGTGTACCGGCCACACCGCAAGACCTCGGCGACCTCGTCCAGCACGGCCACCGTGATCGGGCGCTCGATGGCCTCGACGATGGCGCCGATCGACCGGTTCACCACGGCCGCGGTGATCCGGTCGCCGAACGCGCGGTCGGCCACCCGGCCCACCCGCACCGCGATCACCACGATGCGCAGCAGCCGGAAACCGCGGAAGAACGGACTGGTCACCGGGATCATGCCGAGGACCTCGTACCAGTAGATGAAGGGGAAGGTCCAGCTCCAGCCCTCACGCCGCCAGCGCCACAGGAATTCGGCGAGGAACACCGCGCAGATGCTGTAGTCCGTGATGCGGATCGTCCGGTAGGTGTGATCGGAGACCGGGAAGAACGTCACCCAGGTGACCAGCGCGACCGAGACCACCGCGAGCCCGAGCATGACGAAATCGGTCCACAGGGTGGGAGGCTTGTGGGGGATTTCATCCTCATCCGCAGCGCCGAGCTCGATCACGACGTCCCCTTCCTCATCGAACGGTCCCGCCAGCGTAGTCGGCGCAAACGACCGCGCGGCGGGCTGCGAGGGGCCGGGCGGCCGGGCCGGCTACTTCCCCGCCCGGATGATCGCCTCGATATTGCGTTCCGCCACAGCGGTGATGGTGAGCGACGGGTTCACCGTCGCGGTGCTGCCTGGGATGCCCGCGCCGTCCATGACGTACAGGCCCGGATGCCCGATGACCCGGCCGTAGGCGTCGGTGGCCTGCCCCAGCACCGCCCCGCCCAGCGGGTGCGCGGTGAAGAAGCCCTGCGCGTCAAAGCCGATCGGCGTGTAGTTCACCAGCGAGCGGTCTGCCTGCGCCACCCGTTGATCGACCGCGCGGCAGGCGGCGACCACCAGATCCTGGGCCGCTCGGGGCCAGCTCAGTCCCACCGCGTTGCGGCCGGCGTCGTAGCCGAAGCGGGCCCGGGTCGGATCCAGCGTGATGCCGAGCGAGGCGATGGCGCCGGTGTCCACCGGAATGCCCGGCACATACCAGCTTTCGAGGTGCAGCGGCATGCCCGCGTCGTCGAAGATGCGGCTGGCGCTGGGCACGCCACCGCCGGTCATGGACAGCGAGCTGACGCTGCGCGCCAGCACCACATCGCCATTGGTGCCCCAGCCGTCGCCCACGTGCTCGTTGAGGTTGCGCAGTGAGCCGGTGGCCTGGGCGCGCACCAGCAGTTCGGAGGTGCCCACCGAGCCCGCGCCGAGGAACAGGCGGTCGCAGGTGAGGGTGCGGCTGCCGAGCATCTGACCGGTCGGCGCCAGCTTGGTCACCGTGACCACATACTTGCCGCTACCGTCCTGGCCGATGGCGTCCACCCGGTGGCCCGGGTAGATGGCCGAGCGGCCGGTGCCCTCGGCGTAGCGCAGGTAGTTCTGGTTCAGATCGAACTTGGCGCCATTGGAATTGCCGAGATTGCTGCGCGACGCGGTGGCCGAAGCGCGGCTGGCGCCCGCCAGCTCGGCGCGGATCACATCCCAGTTGAAGATCGAATCATTGGCCTGCGGTTCGTAACCCGCGGCCCGCACCTGCTGATCCCATACCCGCGAATGGGTGAAGGGCATGGAGTCGTACACGTCCGGCGGCATGGTGGATAGTCGCAGCATCTGGCGGACCCGCGGGTAGTAGACCGAATCGAGTTCGTCGTAGTTCACCACGCCCCCGAAGACCTGGTCGAACAGGTGCCGCGGCGGCGCGACCATGGCGCCGCTGAACACGATGGACCCGCCGCCCACCGCGGCCGCGCGCCACACGTCGATGCCCGGATACTCCGTGACGTCCAGCACGCCACCGAAATCCGAGCACGGCATGGGCACCTTGGTGATGCCGGTGAAGCTGGTGCGATGCCAGAAGCCGCGCCCGTCGGGCAGGTCGTCGCCGGTGAAGATCTCCCGCCACGGGTCGTTGGGCCAGCGCGAGCCGCGCTCGAGCACGGCGTTCTGCACGCCCGCCTCGGCCAGCCGCAGCGCGGTCACCGCGGCCCCGAAGCCGGAGCCGATGACGATGGCCTCGCTGTGTTCCGGCGGATCCGGCAGCGGCGCAAAGATTTCCGGTACCCACGCCTGGTACAGCGCGTTCCACAACGGATTGGCCGACGCCGGTCCGGCGCCGCGACCGGCGGTACCCATCCCGACACCTGCCAGCAGAACCGCCGAAACGGCAGCCTTCAACACGGCGCGCCTACGCAAGCGGCCACCTCCCTCATCACGCATGGCCGCGCGCGAGATTACCGGCCGGTCGGCAACGCCTCAACAGGTTGGTGGGAGATCACCATCGAGATATGTGGGCCGGCTATGTGTTTCCACACTTCACCGGCATCGCGGACCGGGCGGAGGCAGGCCGGTGTCAGGCCCGGAGGCGCTCACGGCGGAGCTGGTCGACCTCCGGGAGATCCAGGGCCGGAAGCGAATCCACGCCCAGGGCCCGGGTCAGCAGATAGTCGGCGAGCTCGGGGTTACGGGCCAGGGCCGGGCCGTGCATGTAGGTGCCGAGCACCGAACCCTGGATGACGCCCTCGAGGCCGTCGCCCACCCCGTTGCCGACGCCCTTGGTGACGCGCCCCAGCGGTTTGGCGTCGCCGCCGAGTTTGGTTCCGCCACGGTGGTTCTCGAAGCCCGTGAGGGGCTGTGAGAGGCCCGGGACGAGGGGCTGGGTCGCCACCTCGCCGATGGCGCGCTTGTCCTGCGGGGAGGTGGTGACATCGAACAGGCCGACGCCGTCCACACGTTCCCCGGAGGAGGTCTCGTACCAGTGGCCGAGCACCTGGATGGCGGCGCAGATGGCCAGCACCGGAGCGCCGCGTCCGGCGGCCTCCTGCAGGCCCGGATGGCGCTGCAGGTGGCGGGTGGCCAGGCGCTGGGCCGAGTCCTCCGCGCCGCCCAGGGTGTAGACGTCCAGCGAGTTGGGAACCGGCTCGGTGAGCGGGATTTCGATGATCTCGGCGTCGTAGCCGCGCATGCGCAGGCGCTGGCGCAACACCACGGCATTGCCGCCGTCGCCGTAGGTGCCCATGACGTCGGGCAGGACCAGGCCGATGCGGACGGTCGATTCACTCATGGGCGGGTCCCCGTCTCCAGGTCGCGGTTCAGGTCGCGGAACGCGGTGTAGTTGGCCAGCACCTCGACCCGTCCCGGCGGGCAGGAGGCGATGGCGTCCAGCGGATCCGCGACGGTGATGTGCTCGACGCCGGCGTAGGTGAGCCGGACCGCGAGATCGGTGGCGCGCTCGCCGGCGGCCACCACCTGGGTGCCCTCGAAGTGCTCGAAGCGGACGTCCCACAGCCAGGACAGGTCCTCGCCGTCGGGCACCTGGCCGTTGACCGCGATCACCAGACCCGTTGCGGCCGGATCGATCATGGACAGCGCCTCCTGCCAGCCGGCCGGATTCTTGGCCAGCAGCATGCGGGTGCGGCGGCCGTCGACCTCGACCGTCCGATAGCGGCCCGCGATCTCGCGCACGGTGCCCGCGGCGGCCGCGGCCGCGGCCGGATCCGCGCCCAGCGCCACCGCGGCGGCCACCGCCTGCGCGGCGTTGCCGCGATTGGCGCGCCCCGGAAGGGCAAGGGCGAGTGGGATTTCCAGGCCGTCCGGACCGGACAGCGTGTGCTCGCCGACCCGCCACTGCGGCACGGGCCGCTGGAAGTCCGCGCCCGTGCTGTACCAGTGCTCGCCCTCCCACACGATGGGCTCGCCGCTGCGCGGGCAGCTGGTGGCGTCCACCGACCAGCCGCTGCCGGCCGACACCCACACCACGTTCGGGTGGTCGTAGGCGATGGAGGTGACCAGCACGTCGTCGCAGTTGGCGATGAGCACGGCCGCGGGATGCCGCGCCATGCCCTCGCGCAGGCGGCGCTCGATCATATTGATCTCGCCGACCCGGTCCAGCTGGTCCCGGGAGAGGTTCAGCAGCACCACCACCGACGGGTTCAGCGCGTCGGCCACATGCGGCAGATGCAGTTCGTCCACCTCGATCGCGGCCAGCGGCGCGGCGCGGTGCGCGGTGAGCGCGGCCACGATCCCGGCGTCCATGTTCGCGCCGTCGGCCTGGGTGGCGACACTGCTGAGTCCCCGGCGATCCGCGCCGCCGAGGGTCTGCAGCGCCGCGGCGGTCATGCGGGTGGTGGTGGACTTGCCATTGGTGCCGGTCACCAGCACGGTGCGCTTGCCGCGACCCAGCTGGGTCATGAGGGAGGGATCGATCTTCAGCGCGATCAGCCCGCCGATCATCGAGCCGTTGCCGCGCCCGGCCCGCCGCGAGGCCCACGACGCCGCCGTCGCCGCCCGCAGCGCCAGCTGTCCGCGCATCGAGATGTCTGCCACGACGCGAGTTTATGGGGATGGCGGGCGGGACGTGCAGGCGGCATCGGGGCCCACGGCGTGATACGCGCCGCACTCAGCCGTTGTAAAGCATCTTTCGATAGCCCTCGCCCGTGTAGTACGCCTCGAGCTGCTCGAGGGTCTCGGGGGTGGCCGGCTGCACATCCTTCACCAGGCGCGCGACGCTGGGCATCGTGTCCTCGGGCCACTGTTCCGGCTGCCACAGCGCGCTGCGCATGAACGCCTTGGAGCAGTGGAAGAAGATCTGCTCGATGGCGACCTCGATGGCCAGGATCGGGCGATGACCCTTGACCACCATGTCGTCGAAATAGGGTGCGTCGCGGACCAGCCGGGCGCGGCCGTTGATCCGCAGGGTGTCGCCGCGGCCCGGAATCAGGAACAGCACGCCGACATGCGGATTGCTCAGGATATTGAGGTAGCCGTCCGCACGGCGATTGCCGGGCCGCTCGGGAATGGCGATCGTCTTGTCGTCGAGCACCCGCACGAATCCCGCCGGATCGCCCTTCGGCGAGGCATCGCAGTTGCCGTCGGCATCGCTCGTGGCCAGCACCACGAACGGTGAGCGGGCGATCCATTCCCGATCCCGGTGATGCAGGGAGTACCGATCCTTGTTCCGCGGCCGCGGCGCGACCTCCCCCAGCAGTTCACGCAGTTCGACCGGGTCCGTGATCTCGCTCATGCCCCCGATTCAACGCGCGGTACGGGCCTCACACCAGTCTTTTTCGCCGGTGTGAGGAAGTACCCTAGGCGTCGAACATGTTCGGCTGTCCCGCCGCGTACCGCTGAATGTCCAGCTGCCGGAACGGCTCCAGCACCTCCGTGCGGTAGAGCGTGAACAGCTTGCAGCGCGGAGCATCCGAACCCGCCACCTCCAGCAGCTTGTTCACCGCGCCGCGGGCCGCCTCGCACGCGCCCTCCATGGTGGCCAGGTCCACATTGGTGCGCACGTAATCGCCTGCCAGATACAGGTTCTGGAGCGAGTCGGAATGCGATTCCGGGCGCAGCGCCCAGGAGCCCGCCGTATTGATCAGCAGCGGATCGGCATTGGTGTTGCGCTGCCGCGCGGCGTCCCACGCGATGCCGGTGTCGAGGAACCAGGAGTGCAGATCCTCGTCGCGCAGCAGGTCGGCACGATCGTTGAGGTGTGCCTTCAGCTGTGCCCACACCTCGCGCGCGATCTCGTCATGGGTGCACTCCTTGGCCGTCTTGCCGTAGAGCATGCCGGGTGTGTTCCAGTCGGAGATGTCGACCGACAGGCAGTCCTGCACGGTGCCGTCGCCCAGGCCGGTGACCGGGGTGCGGTTCCAGAACTGGCCCTGCGCAATGGAGGTCAGCGACCACGGGGAGTCGACGTAGGCGGTGTGCCCGCGCGCGATATCGGTGGGGCGGCGGAGGAAGAACTGGATGCCGGTCATCCAGTCCACCGTCAGCTGGCTCATGCCCGCCAATTCCGGTCGCAGCGACAGGATTTCGGGCGTCCACAGGGTGCGGGCCACCTCCACGGGCAGTGCGCTCACGAAATGGTCGGCGGTGACCGTCTGGGCCGCGCCCGACGAATCCACCACGCGCGCACCGGAAATGCGCGCGCCCTCCAGATCCAGACCCCGGACCTCGGCGTTGACGAAGGTGACGCCGAGATCCCGGAGGCGGTTCACCCAGGGATCGATCCATGCCTCGTTGGTGGCCCCGTTCAACAGCCGGTCCAGCGCGCCGTCATTGCCGACCTCGAGCGGATTGCCCAGGAACTGCTCGCCCATGGTGCCGATGGTGAGGGTGCTGGCCTTGTCCTCCCGCGCGGCCACCAGCAGTGTGGTGAGCGTGCGCGAGAGCAGCATGCGGAATTCGTTGGAGCGCCTGCCCGCGCCCACGAAATCCCGCCAGGCCATGTTGTCCCACTGCCCGTAGCGGCGGGCGTCGCAGCTGGTGTTGAAGACCAGCAGGCGACTCGCGAAATAGAGGGCATCGCTGGTGCCCATTTTCGTGGAGGTCGTAATGGCCGACCCGACGGTCTCGCGGAAGTCGTCCGGACTCGACCAGGGCTTGCCGAACTTGCCCATCGGAATGATGGTGTCGTCCGCGTCCTTGCGCGAGAACCGCGCCTCGGGAGCGGCGATCAGGTTGTCCCACACACCATTGGCGTTGCCCGCGAACGGGATTCGCCGCATGGTGTCGGGCAGGTGGCGGTAGAAGCCGGGAAAGAACCGGAAGCCGTGCTCGCCCCACAGCTCCGGCCGCCCGTCCTTGCCACTGCCCGGGACCGCGATGCTGCGTGCCTTGCCGCCCAGGGCCCGCCGCTCGTAGACGGTCACCTCGAAGCCGCGTTCGGCCAGTTCGTGCGCCGCGGTCAGACCCGCGACCCCACCGCCCAGCACCGCGACCCGCCGTCCGGTCTCGGCCCGGGCGGCGGTGGGGCGGGCGGCCCCCGCCGCCACCGCTCCCGCCATTGCCCCGGCTGCGACCGCTCCACGCAGCACTGTTCGCCGCGTGACGGACAAACGTCGTCCTGCCATACCCGTTACCTCCCACGCCTGGTCCGCATCCTATGGAGCTGTCGCAGACAGATGGTCGGTTGGGGTGGAAAATTTCATGCCGAATACCCGGAAGATGGGCGAACTACAGCAAATCGGACTGCTCAGCTTGGCCTCGACGAGATTCGGGTCCAGTTCTGACCGGCGTGTCGGCTCGGCGGGTCGGATGGGTCCGGGCGTGTCGAGCGCTGCCTCCGGCACCCGGACCCGGCGGCCCGCCGAGGTGGCCGTGAAGGCGCCGGCGATCACGATGACGGCCCCGAACAGGGACAACGCGGACGGAGTCTCGTGCAGGAACGCCCAGGAGGCGGCGATTCCCACCGCCGGCACGGCCAGCGACAGCGGCGCCACCGTGCCCGCCGGATAGCGGCTCATCAGATAGGTCCACAGCCCCGATCCCGCGATCGTCCCCAGCGCGACGATGTAGGCCAGGGCCGCGTAGGCGGGCCAACCGGTCGCCGAGCAGGAGTCGATCAGGTCGTTCCAGCCGGTGGCCGGCCCCTCGGTGAGCGCGGACAGCACGAACATCGGGATCGGCGGCACCACGGCCATCCACAGCGTCAGATGCAGCGGGTTCACCTGCTCGGACGAGGCCGCGGCCAGCCGCGACCCGATATTGCCGAAGGCCCAGGCCAATCCGCCCAGCAGGGTCAGCACCAGCGGCAGCAGCGCCGCGTGGTGTGAACGGTCCCACCCGATCACCGCCATACCCGCCATGGCCACCGCGATCCCCGCCAGCTGAATGCCGCGCAGCCGCTCCCGCAGGAACACCGCGCCCAGCAACACCGTGAACGGCGCGGACGACTGCAGCACCAGCGAGGACAGGCCCGTCGGCATCCCCGCGCGCATGGCGGTGAACAGGAAGGCGAACTGCAGAATCCCGAACCCGATCCCGTACAGCAGCAACCACTTCCACGGCACCCTGGGCCGCGGCACGAACAGCAGCACCGGAATCGCGATCACGGCGAACCGCAGACCCGCGAAGAAGAACGGCGGGAAATGCTCCAGCCCCACGTGAATGGCCAGGAAGTTCAACCCCCACAGCACCACGACGGCGAGCCCGAGCAGTCGATCGCGATTGGTCATGCCGAAAATCTTGCTGACGCTAATAGATAAGAACAATCGAATAATTCTGCACCAACAATGTAGTACTACTTAACTATGCCCCAGCCCGACCCACCCCGCTCCGTCCCACCCCCACGCCGTATCCCCCGCGACACCCGCGCCGATGCCACCCCGGACGCCCCCGCGACTGCGGCCCAACCCGGCCCCGCCCCCACGCGGGCGCGACGCGTCACACCGAGCCCTCCCGACGCGGCCCCGGTCCACGAGGGCGGCCGAAGCACGGGCGAAGCCGCGCAGGTCGAGGGATCCGGCGTGGCACGGGCCGACGGGCCGCTCATGTCACTCGAAAGACTGCGGGTGCTACGGGAATTGGCAGATCGCGGGACGGTTGCCGCGGTGGCGGAGGCGTTGTCGATGACGCCGTCGGCGGTGTCGCAGCAGTTGAAGGTGCTGGCGCGGGAGGCGGGGGTGGCGCTGCTGGAGCCGGACGGGCGGCGGGTGCGGCTGACCGATGCGGGGCGGGCGCTGGTGGTGCGGGCCGATGAGGTGCTCGAGGCCATGGAACGGGCGGTCAGCGAGATGGCGGAGTATCGGGGGTCGCCGCGCGGGCGGGTGCGGGTGGCCTTGTTTCCGTCGGGGGCGGCGCTGCTGCTGCCGCATGTGCTGGCCGAGCTGGCGGACAGCGGGGTGGAGATGGTGGCGCGCGACGAGGACGTGCCGCCCAGCGAGGTGCCGCGTTTGCTGGCCGATTACGACGTGGCGCTCACCCACCGTGACGAGCGGGCGCCCTCGCTCAGCGGGCCACGGGTGTCCTCGCGGGTGCTCATGCGCGAGCCGATCGACGTGGTGGTCGCGCCCGATCACCGGCTGGCCCGGCAGGGCGCGGTGGTTCCGGCGGAGCTGTCCGACGAGACCTGGATCAGCGTCCGCACCGGCTTCCCGGTCGACGACGTGCTCCGCTCGATCGCGACCGTCACCGGCGTGCAGCCGCGAATCGCGCAGCGGCTCAACGAGTTCAGCGTCATCGAGGCGCTGGTGGCCACCGGCTACGGCGTCGCCCTCATGCCCCGCCACGCGGTCCGGCACCCCGACCTGGTCATGCTCCGGCTGGCCGGTGTCCGTGCCGCCCGCGTCTACGACCTGGCCACCCGCCCGCATGCCGACAAGCGCCCGGCCGTCGCCATGGTCATCGCCGCGTTCCAGGCCGCGGCCCGCCGCGCCACCGGGACCGAATAGCCCGGTCACGCCGCGCGACCGGGAATCGGAAATCAGCGGTTGACTTGGAGCGCACTCCAGGTCCTACCTTTGCGGCATGAGCATTCGACTCGGGTATCAGATGCCGAACTTCAGCTACGGGGTCGCGCCGCGGGACCTGTTCCCGGCGGTGGTGGCGCAGGCACGGGAGGCCGAGGCGGCCGGCTTCGACGCGGCCTTCGTCATGGACCACTTCTACCAGTTGCCACTGCTCGGCGCGCCCGAGGAGCCCATGCTGGAGGCGTACAGCGCGCTGTCCGGCCTGGCCGCCTCGACCGAGCGAATCCAGTTGTCCGCCTTGGTGACCGGCAACACCTACCGTAATCCGGCGCTCACCGCCAAGACCGTCACCACCCTGGACGTGGTGAGCCGCGGCCGGGCCGTGCTGGGCATCGGCGCGGGCTGGTTCGAGCTCGAGCACCAGGCCTACGGCTTCGACTTCGGCACCTTCACCGAGCGGTTCGAGAAGCTCGAGGAGGCCCTCGAGATCATCACCCCGATGCTGCGCGGACAGCACTCCACCTTCGACGGCAAGTGGTACCGCACGAACAACGCCATGAACGAGCCGCGCGTGCGCGACGACCTGCCGATCCTGCTCGGCGGCGGCGGCGAGAAGAAGACCTTCGGCCTGGCCGCCCGCTTCGCCGACCACCTCAACATCATCTGCAATGCCTCGGAGATCCCGCGCAAGCTCGGGGCCCTGCACGCGCGCCTGGACGAGGCGGGACGCGACCCGAAGACCCTGGAGACCAGCTTCCTGGCGTTCGTCATCGTGGACGAGGACGGCGACCGCGCCCGCAAGACCCAGGCCGAGATGCTGGCCCGCATCGGCATCACCGATCTGGGCGCGCTGCCCAACGAGGCCCTGCGCAACACCCCGGCGGACCGCCAGTTCGTCGGCACCCCCGATCAGGTCGCCGAGCAGATCCAGTCCCGGGTACTCGACCAGGGCATCGACGGCATCATCGTGAACATGGTCACCAACGGCCACGAGGCCGGCGCGGTCGAACTCGCCGGCCGCGCCCTGGCTCCCCTGGTCCGGGGCTGACCCGCTCCCCTTTCCGAGGCCGACTCATAGGAAATGCCCCGCGGTTCAATTGAACTGCGGGGCATTTCGTCGTCGATACCGGATCAGCCCTGCGGCCGGAAACCCTCGCCGTGCGGCGGATAGCCGCCGTCACCCTGCGGCGGGTAACCGCCGCCCTGCTGCGGCGCGAATCCACCCTGCGGGGGCTGCTGCTGGAAGCCGCCGTGTGGCGGGAAGCCTTGCTGCGCAGCCTGATAGCCGAAATCGTCGGCCACCATGGCGGCCAGTTCCAGCAGGGCCCGCCGCGTCGGCTTGCCGACCAGTTCGAGGTCGATCTCCGCGCCCTCGGCCAGGTGGTCGTCGAACGGGACGACCTGCACCGCGCGGGTGCGGTCCAGGAACAGCTTGCGCAGCTGGTCCAGGTCCACCGTGGAGGAGCCCTTGCGAGAGGCGTTGACCACCACCACGGTTCGCTCCACCAGCTTGTGGTAGCCGTGGTGGTCGAGCCAGTCCAGGGTGGCCGAGGCACTGCGCGCGCCGTCGATGGCCGGGGAGGTCACCAGCACCAGCGAGCTGGCCATATCCAGCACGCCGGACATGGCCGAGTGCATCAGGCCGGTGCCGCAGTCGGTGAGGATGATGTTGTAGAACTGCTGCAGGATGCCGATGGCCTTGCGGTAGTCCGCCTCGGAGAACGCCTCCGACACCGCCGGATCCTGTTCACTGGCAAGCACTTCCAGTCGGCTCGGCGCCTGCGAGGTGTGGGCGCGCACATCCGAATACCGCGAGATGTGCCCGTCCTCCAGCAGGTTTCGCACCGTGGAGCGGGTCTGGCGGGGCACGCGGTGCGCCAGCGTTCCGAGGTCCGGGTTGGCGTCGATGGCGATCACCCGGTCACCGCGCAGCGAGGCGAAGGTGGAGCCCAGACCAACCGTGGTGGTGGTCTTTCCGACGCCGCCCTTGAGCGACAGGATCGCGATCCGGTAGTCGCCGCGGACCGGCTGGTTCACCCGGTCCACCAGTTGCCGGTACACCACGTCCGCGGCCGACTCGCCCGGGTTGATGGCACCGCCGGACGCCTTGTGCACGGCCCGCCGCCATCCGCTGCGCGGCGCCCGCTTGGCCCGCTTCAACAGGTTCAGATCATTGACCGAATGCCCAGGGGGCATCGGCTGCTGCCCGAACTGCTGCCCGAAACCACCCTGCTGCTGCGGAAAACCCTGCTGCGGCTGCGGATTCCAGCCGGGCTGGAAACCCACCTGGGGCTGCGGCTGGGATAGCTGGGTCTGCGGCGGCGCGGCCGGGGGCGGCGACCAGCTGTAGATCGGCCCGCCCGGTTGATCATTGGACGGCGCGAACTGCCCCGGCTGGCCGGGACCACCGAAATGCCCTGGCTCCCCGGGCCTCTCACCGTCGCCCGGCACGCCCGGCGGCTCGGGGAACACCCGGCGCACCATCCCGTCGCTGCCGATCTCCTGCCTGATCTCGCCGTAGGGCGTCTGATCGCGCACCTCGCCCAGCGGTGCACCCGGCGGCGGAAAACCGCCCGGCACACCGGGATTCGGCGGCGGCGCGAATTGCCCGGCATCCGGCGGCGGGAACGCGCCGGCGGGCGGGAAGCCCGGCTGACCGTACGGCCCGGGCCCGCCCGGCGCGAACGGATTGTGGCCATCGCCCGCGAACGGATTGTGGCCGTCCGGCCCACCGTAGGGCCCCGGGAAGGGACCGTTGGGCGGTGCGAAGGGGTTGGGCCCCTCACCCGGGTGCGGCAGGGCCTGGTCGATCGAATCCGGCACCGGCGGGAAGAATCCGGCGGCCTGCTCCTCGGAATCGCTCGCCGCGCCGTTGTTCTCGGCCGGTCCGTCGGCGTTCACCGCGTCCTGCTCGGCCTCGACATCGGCCACCTCGACGGCGTCGTCGGTAACCCCCTTGCCCTGCACAGGCTTCGAGGTCGAATTCTGATCTTTCGTGGTCACGTGTCCCCCATCTGCTCGACGGCTCGAACAGAGAGCTCGGCGCTAATGCGTCCCAACGCTAGCATTGTCGACCGGTCCGGACGCGGCGAGGCAGATCCGCCTCCCGGCAGCTTCGGCGCACGGCTGAGTGGCGTTATCACTCCTGCATGCGTGCCTGCGTCGGGTGCCGAACCGATGCTGGACGTACCCGGTGAGTTACCCCGATCCTCGCGAAATCAGTCGTCACGTTCGCGAGGGTCGGGGGAGCAATCCCTCAGGCCCTACGGGCAGCGCGGTTGACCGCGGAGACGACCGCGCGCAGCGAGGCGGTGGTGATGGAGGTGGCGATGCCGACACCCCAGGTGACCTGATCGCCGATGGCGCATTCGACGTAGGCGGCGGCCTGGGCGTCGTCGCCGGAGGACATGGCGTGCTCGCTGTAGTCCAGCACGCGCACGTCGTAGCCGATGGTGGCCAGCGCGTCGACGAAGGCGGCCAGCGGGCCGTTGCCCTCACCGGAGACGGCGTGCTCGACGCCGTCCACCTTGACCACGGCCTCGATGTGGTCGACGCCGCCGTCGGTCTCGGCGGCGGTGACCTTCTGACGCATGCGCTCCAGCGGCAGGATCGGGATCAGGTACTCCTCGGAGAAGACGTCCCACATCTCCTTCGGGGTGACCTCGCCGCCCTCGCCGTCGGTGATCTTCTGTACGGCCTGCGAGAACTCGATCTGCAGGCGGCGCGGCAGCACCAGCCCGTGATCGGTCTTCATGATGTAGGCCACGCCGCCCTTGCCGGACTGCGAGTTCACCCGGATCACGGCCTCGTAGGTGCGGCCGACGTCCTTCGGGTCGATGGGCAGGTACGGGACCTCCCACACGATGTCGTCCACGTCGGCGCCCTGCGCGTCGGCGGCGGCCTTCATGGCGTCCAGGCCCTTGTTGATGGCGTCCTGGTGCGAGCCGGAGAAGGCCGTGTAGACCAGGTCGCCGCCGTACGGGTGGCGCTCGGCGACCGGCAACTGGTTGCAGTACTCGACCGTGCGGCGGATCTCGTCGATGTTGGAGAAGTCGATCTGCGGGTCGACGCCGCGCGAGAACATGTTCATGCCCAGCGTCACCAGGCAGACATTGCCGGTGCGTTCGCCATTGCCGAACAGGCAGCCCTCGATGCGGTCGGCGCCGGCCTGGTAGCCCAGTTCCGCGGCGGCCACGGCGGTGCCACGGTCGTTGTGCGGGTGCAGCGACAGCACGATGGAGTCGCGGCGGGCCAGGTTGCGGTGCATCCACTCGATGGAGTCGGCGTAGACGTTGGGCGTCGCCATCTCCACGGTCGCGGGCAGGTTGATGATCAGCGGCTTCTGCGGGGTCGGCGCGATGATCTCGGAGACCGCGTCGCACACCTCGCGGGCGTAGTCCAGCTCGGTGCCGGTGTAGGACTCCGGGCTGTACTCGTAGCGCCAGTTGGTGTCCGGGTAGCGCTTCTCGACCTCCAGGCACAGCTTCGCGGCGTCGGTGGCGATCTTCTTGACGGCGTCGCGGTCGGCACGGAAGACCACGCGGCGCTGCAGGATCGAGGTCGAGTTGTAGAAGTGCACGATCACATTGGCGGCGCCGGCGCAGGCCTCGAAGGTGCGCTCGATCAGCTCGGGCCGGGACTGGGTCAGCACCTGGATGGTGACGTCGGCCGGAATCGCGCCGTCCTCGATGATCTCGCGGACGAAGTCGAAGTCGGTCTGCGATGCGGACGGGAAGCCGACCTCGATCTCCTTGTAGCCCATGCGCACCAGCAGGTCGAACATGCGACGCTTGCGGGCGGGGCTCATCGGGTCGATCAGCGCCTGGTTGCCGTCGCGCAGGTCCACGGCACACCAGCCGGGCGCGCGTTCGATGATCTTGTCCGGCCAGGTGCGGTCGGGCAGGGTGACCGGCTCGACCTCCTCGGCGAAGGGCCGGTACCGGAAGACCGGCATGGAGGAGTTCTTCTGTGTGTTCCAGGCCGGCTGGTCGGCGGGCGCGGGCTTGGACGGCGCGGTGATGGACCGGGTACCGGATACGAAAGCGTCAGCGGCTGACATGGCGATTTATCTCCGAGGGTGTGGCTGGATCCCAGGTATGGGGTAGACCGGCACGGCAGATCCCCGCGACGGGAGCCGGTCCGAATCAGACCCCGTCGCGGCGGCCGAGGAGAAGTGCCCGCTGCATGATGGCGACGAGTTTACAGGGGCGCAATAGATGCCCGGAAGCAGGGGAGGCGGGCGCCACAGCCCGGGCGTGTCACTCATCGGCGGCGATCGGTGCCACATCGACCGACACGGTGATCGTCGATTCCTTGGCATCGGTATAGATGATGCCGCGCAGGGGCGGCACGTCGGCGTAGTCGCGACCCCAGGCGACGGTGACGTAGCGGTCGTCGGCGAACTGGTCGTTGGTGGGGTCGAAGCCGATCCAGTGCCCGGCGGCGCCCGGGAGCCAGACCGCGGCCCAGGCGTGGGTGGCGTCCGCGCCGACCATGCGTTCCTTGCCGGGGGGCGGATCGGTGGACAGGTAGCCCGAGACATAGCGGGCGGCCAGGCCCTGGGAGCGCAGGCAGGCGATGCCGAGGCGGGCGAAGTCCTGGCAGACGCCGTGGCGGGCGGCAAAGACGTCGGCGACGCTGGTGCTGACGGTGGTGGAACCGGATTCGTAGGCGAAGTCGGTATGGATGCGCGTGGTCAGTTCCCGCACCGCGTCCAGCAGCGGGCGGCCGGGCGGGAAGGATTCGGCGGCGTAGGCGGCAACCTCGGGGATGATCTCGGGCGGGGTCAGGTCGAGGGTGAATTCCACGGCGAGCGGGCCGTTCTCGGCGGTCGGGCGGGCCTGCTCCCAGGCCGGCTGCGCGGCCGGCGCGGCGGGCGCGCCGACTTCGACGAGGGATTCGCCGGTCACCTCCAGCCGGCGGTGTTCGGCGGTGACGTGGAAGTAGAGGGTGGTGTTGTCGTACACGTCGGTGCCGACCGATCGATCCGACGGGAGGGGATCGACGCGAATGTCGTGGGACAGCAACCGCTGTCCCGGAAACTCGCGCGGTGTCAGGTAGGCGCGGCCGTAGGAGCTGCTGACCACGTCCGAGTACAGGTAGACGGTGCGGTGCAGCACCCGGTAGCGGCGCATCAGCCCACCACCCGGGTGGAGCCCCACAGCGGCTGGATCTCGCGCGGCACCGACAGCCGGCCCGCCTCGAAGGATTCGGAGAGTTTGCGCAGCCGCAGGTGGACGCCGTCGAGCAGCTCGGCCAGTTCGGTGCGGCGACCGTCGGCGACGGTCTCCAGCTCGGCCGGGTCGACGCGGCGCAGCATACGCTGGGCATCGGCCAGGAGTCGTTGCGGGCGTGAGGATCCGGAGGCCCCGGGCAGTGCCGGGAAGTCGGCCTCGAGGCGTTCCAGCTGGTAGGCCAGCGAGCGCGGGTTGTGCCCGTCGAACAGCAGCAGTCCGGCGACGGCGGCGATGCGGACCGAATCACCGTGGCGGCGGCGGTAACTCACCGCGGAGACGGTGGCCTGCAGGACCGCATCGGTCACCACCCGGCCGACCTCCGGCGGGTAGGCGTCGGTGAGGGCGGCGGTCAGCAGGGCCGACAGCGCCAGCGCGCGCTCGATGCGCCGCCCGATGTCCATGACGTGCCACCCCGTGTCCCGCACGGTCGATTCCGCGTCGATGCCGGTCAGCGACAGCAGGGCGGACAGGGCGCGGGAGTGCACGGCCGACAGCGCCGCGCCACGGTCGCCGCGGACAGCCCGGTATTCCGACAGGGCTCGATCGATGGAGCCGAGCACCATCCAGGTGTCGGGTGAGAGCTGATCACGCACGGCGCGCGCGGCTTTCGCGTAGCGCTCCATGGAGAACGCGACCGAGCCGGGAACCTCGCGGTCGACGGTGAGGGAGACCAGGTAGTCGTGGTCGCGGCGGGACGCGCCGGGCAGCGCGATCGGGACGGTCGGCTCGTCGGAGTACTCGCGACGCCGCGGCGGCTGGGATCCGGATCGGGTCCGCGCGGCGGACTGCGCCTCCGGCTGGCGGCGCCTGCGCCGGCGCTCCGGCGAATCACTTCGCACAGCAGTCGGTTTCGGTACGGCGGGCAGCTTCGGCTCGGCCGGGGCCGTGCCGGTCATGCGGGCGAGGGCGGCCATCAGGATGGGCATCGCCTCCGCACCCTCCAGCCACGGCCGGTAGCGGTAGTCCTGGTGGCGTTCGTGGATGGCGCTGAGCAGGCGCACGGTGACCTCGGCGCGCTCGCCGTAGCGGCCCAGCCAGAACAGGTCGTTGAGCACGCGCGGCGAGCTGACCACGTCCATCGGGGCGACCGCGACGACCCGGCGCTCGCGCTCCTCGGGTACCTCGGTGGTGGCCGCGGGCACGGCCGGGACGGCGGCGGGCGCGGCGCGCACCCAGACGTCCTTGGCCGCGACCTCCCCCACCATGCCCTCGGGTTCGCCGCGCTGATGCAGCTGCCCCAATCCGCCCGGCATGATGCGGTATCCGACGCGTCCGGCCAGGGAGAACAGGCGGACGGCGACGGGGGCGGCAGCGAGTCCGCCGGAGCCGTCGACCGCGGGGGCGACCGAGAAGCGGGCCGGTTCCTGGCCGACCCACTTCCAGCCCTCGGTCTCGATGCGGGCCCGCCATTGCGCGCGCTGCACGGCGGTCAGGACGGGGCCGAAGACCGTGGTGCCGTCCACGGTGGAGCGCAAGATCAGGCGGTGCAGGTTGGCCGTCAGGTGGGAGCGTTCGGAATCGTCTCCGCCCCAGTAGGATTCGATTCCCGGCAGGGCGAGTTCCTCGTCCAGCAGCCGCCGGGACAGGCGTGGCAGGAACGCGGCCAGCGCCGGATTCTCCAGCAGTCCGCTGCCCAGGGTGTTGACCACGGTGACCGCACCGCGCCGCAGCACCTCCACCAGGCCCACCACGCCCAGGCGCGAATCCGGCCGCAGGTCCAGGGGATCGGAGAACTCGGCGTCCACGCGGCGCAGCACCACGTCGACCCGTTCGAGCGTGCCCAGCGAGCGCATCCACAGCCGGCCGTCGCGCACCACCAGGTCGGCGCTCTCCACCAGCGGGAAGCCCAGCACGGAGGCCAGATACGCCTGGTCGAAGGCGGTTTCGGAGTGCACGCCCGGGCTCAGCACCACGACCACCGGGTCCTCGTCGGCGCCGCGCGGCGCGGCCTCGATGAGCATGAGCCGCATGGCCCGCACGAACGGGGTGAGCGGACGCGGGCCGGCCAGCTCGAAGGCCTCGGGAATGGCGGCGGACACCACACGGCGGTCGGCCAGCGCGTAGCCCGCGCCGGAGGGAGCCTGCGCCCAGTCGGCGAGCACCCGGAAGCCGCCGTCGCTCCAGCGGCTGACATCGCAGGCGTGCAGGAACAGCTGATGCCGTCCCGGCAGGGAAATACCGTGCGCGGCACGGACATAGCCGCGGTGCGCGAAGACCACCTGCGGTGGCAGCAGCCCCTCGGTGAGGGTGCGGCGCGCGCCGTACACGTCGGTGAGCACCGCGTCGAGCAGCCGGGAACGTTGCACCACACCGGATTCCAGCGCCGCCCACTCGGTGTCGGAGAGCAGCAGCGGAATCGGGTCCAGCCGCCACGGCGAGGGCGTCGCGGCACCCTCGGAGCCGGTCAGTTCGGTGTAGGTGATGCCGTCGTCCTCGATCAGCCGCCGGACCCGGCCGTCGATGCGGTGCAGTCCGGCCCGGCCCTGGTCCAGGAAGTCGGCGGACAGGTCGGCCCACAGGCCGCGCAGGCGGCCGTCGTGATCGACGAGTTCGTCGTAGAAGCCGCCGGTGGCCAGGCCGCAGGCGTCGCGGGCGCCGGTATCGGCCGCGGCGGCACGGTAATTCGCGAACTCCTCGCCGGGTGGCACTGCGTCGAGCACTGTCACCGCTACCACATCCCCGGGTATGCCTATCGACCGCCGACGACGCCCCACACGGTCCGCGCCCGGCGCAGATCGAGTATTCCGGGCGCACCGACGTCTGTTGCCTGTATGGCCATTTTGGCACGCAAATCCGCGATATCGACCGGGCCCGGGGTGTGCCCGCAGGATTCGAATCGCCGATTGCGCCGGGATTGCGCCACCACCGAATTCACCGGCGGCCCGGCATAGAACATGCCGCCCGGATGGCTCACGTGATACGTGCAGCCGCCGCGGGATAGGCCGGTCTGCAGCTCGACCACGTCGAAGACCAGCGGCGCGTCCACCGTGATCGTCGGATGCAGGGACTCCGGCGGCTGCCACGCCCGATACCGCACGCCCGCGACCTGCACGTCCGCCCGCCCGGCCGGGATGAGGGGCAGCGGGAAACCGTTGCAGGTCACCGCATACCGGTCCCGGTCCGCCCCGGTCACCCGGACCTGCAGGCGCTCGACCGAAGAGTCCACGTATCGCGCGGTCCCGGAGGCGGTGGTCTGTTCCCCGAGGGTGTTCCACGGCTCGATCGCCCCGCGCAGTTCCACTTCCATATCCCCGAGTACCACCGTGCCGAAGCGAGGAAAACGGAACTCCGAGAACGGATCCAGCCAGCTGGTGTCGAATTCGATGTCGTGCGCGCGCAGATCGGCCGCCACCTCGGCGATATCGGCCTGCAGGAAATGCGGCAGCAGGTAACGCCCGTGCAGGTTGGCGCCGTGCCGGAGCAGCGGCGCGGTGTAGGGGTGCTCCCAGAACCGCAGCACCAGCGCCCGCACCAGCAGCGACTGCACCATGGCCATGCGGAAGTGCGGGGGCATCTCGAAGCCGCGCAGTTCCACCAGTCCGAGGCGGCCGCGCGCCGAATCCGGGCTGTAGAGCTTGTCGATGCAGAATTCGGCGCGGTGGGTATTGCCGGTGAGGTCGGTGAGCAGGTGGCGCAGCGCGCGATCGACCGCCCAGGGCGGCGCGGCCGGCTCGCCGGGGTCGGCGGCGGCCCGGCTCAGGCGGGCGATCTCGGCGAAGGCGATCTCCAGTTCGTAGAGCGCGTCCTCACGGCCCTCGTCGACACGGGGCGCCTGGGAGGTCGGGCCGATGAAGCGGCCCGAGAACAAATAGGACAACGCCGGATGCCGCTGCCAGTAGGTGAGCAGCGACACCAGCAGGTCCGGGCGGCGCAGCAGGGGCGAGTGCGCCGGGGTGCGGCCGCCGAGCGTGATGTGATTGCCGCCGCCGGTGCCACGGTCGGTGCCGTCCACATCGAAGGATTCGGTGCTCAGCCGCGCCAGCCGGGCCTGCTCGTAGAGCGTCTCCAGCAGCCGCGACTGCTCGGCGAAACCGGTGGTGGGTTGGATGTTCACCTCGATCACGCCCGGGTCGGGCGCCAGGGACAAGGTACGCAACCGGTCGTCCACCGGGGCCGGATAACCCTCCAGCACGACCGGCCGGCCGACCGCGGCGACGGCCTCCTCGACCCGGCGCACCAGATCGCAGAACGCGCCGAATTCCTCGACGGGAGGCAGGAATACGAACAGCCGGCCGTCGCGGACCTCGGCGACCAGCGCGGTGATCGGCGCGCGCTCCGCGGACTCCACCACCGCGGGCGGCTCATCCGCGGCCAGCGGCGGGCACGGCGCGAACGGGTCCGCCTCGGGTCGCGGCGGTGGCGCGTTCCAGGTGACGGACCGCAGCGGCAACCGGAGTCCGGCCGGGGAATCGCCCTCCGTCAAGACGATTCGACCGCGCCGCAGCTTCCAGTCGGCGCTCGCCCACCCGGCCTCGTCGTCCCGGCGGTACAGCGACAGCACGTAGGCGGCGGGCTCGCCGACAGCGGCATCCAGCCGAGCCAGCAGCGCGCTGCGCGCCGACGGCGAATCCAAGCCGCTGTCCAGATCCTCGTCCGCACCGACCGGATCACCCTGTGGCGCAGCGGCCTTGGCGGCCATCCGGAGTAGCGAATCCTCGTAGGCGGGCCGCACCTGACCGTCCGGCAGGCCCAAGCCCCGTGCGATGTGGGCGATCACCGCTCGCGCGGCGGCCTCACCCACGTCGCCGGCCTGCGGGAGCCAGGGATGCGCGAGCAGGTCGCGGTGCCGCCACAGTGGTTCGTCGTCGTCGCGCCAGGTCATGGCGATTTCCCAGCGCGGCAGGGGTTCTCCCGGATACCACTTGCCCTGGCGGTACTGCACCAGGCCGGTCGGCGCGTAGATGCGGCGCAGGCGCTCGGCCAGGTCGGCGGCGCGTTCGCGCTTGCGCGGGCCGTCGGCCTCGGTGGTCCATTCCGGACCGGTCTGATCGTCGAGGGAGACGAAGGTGGGTTCACCGCCGATGGTCAGGCCGATCCCGGCGGCCTCGGTGCGGGCGTCCACGACCGCGCCCGCGGCGCGGATGCGCTCCCACTGGGAATCGGTGTAGGGCAGGGTGACTCGCGGATCCTCGCGGATCCGGCGCACGGTATTGGAGAAGTCGAGACTGGCGGCTACCGGGTCGGTGGATCCGGTGATCGGTGCCGACGAGACCGGATGCGGGGTGGCGGCCAGCGGAATGTGGCCCTCCCCGGCGAACAGGCCGGAGGTGGGGTCCAGGCCCACCCAGCCCGCGCCGGGCAGGTACACCTCGGTCCAGGCGTGCAGGTCGGTGAAATCGGCGAGCGGCCCCGAGGGTCCGTCCAGAGACGGCACGTCCTGGGCCAATTGGATGAGATACCCGGAGACGAAGCGGGCGGCCAGCCCGAACTCCCGCAGGATGGACACCAGCAGCCACGCCGAATCCCGGCACGAGCCGAGGGCGGCGCGCAGCGTGTGATCCGGCGACTGCACGCCCGGCTCCATCCGGACGGTGTAGGCGACATCATGGCGCAGCGCCTGATTCACCGCGATCAGGAAGTCGATGGTGCGCGGCCGATCCGCCGGCGTGTGGCGGCGCACCCAGTCCCGTACCGAAGCGCCGGGGCCGGAACCGGATTCGCCCTCGTCCACCGGCCGCAGATAGGGCTCGAGGTCGGCGGACAACTGCGGCGAGTAGCCGAACGGGAAATGCTCGGCGTGCTCCTCGACGAAGAAATCGAAGGGATTGATGGCGTCCATATCGGCGATCAGCCCGACCACGATGGACAGTTCCGGCGTGGGCTCGTGGAAGATCAAGCGCGCCAGGAAATTCCCGAACGCGTCCTGCTGCCAGTTCACCCAGTGGTTCCCGGGGCTCACCCGCATCGAGTACGCCTCGATGGCGGTGCGGGTGTGCGGGGCGGGTCGCAGGCGGACCACGTGCGGATGGACGCGCACGGGATGGTCGAAGGAATAGGTGGTGCGATGTTCGAGGGAAACCTTGATCCCCATCTGTCCAGTTCACCACGCCAAGGCCGGGACACGCGGGAGTTTTTCCGACAGCTAGCCTGGCCGGGTGAGCTACGACCTCGTTCTGCTGCCCTCCGGAGCCGCCGTGTCCCCTGCCGAGGTGGACACGTATCTGACCGCGCAGGACGGCAGACCGGCCGGTGACGCCGTCACCGGAATCGCGGCCGAGCTGGACGAGCGCAATGGCGAACTGCCCGAGGCGGACAGCTTCCTGGGCTCGCCCGCCGGCGACGGCGTGCTCGGCGACGCCCTGTTCGTCTCCACCCCCTACGACGCCATCGGCCATGTACGCGGGCTGCTGTTCGAGCTGGGCACCCCGCACGACTACGCGCTGTGGGACCCGCAGCTGGCCTGGTTGGTGGATCCGGCCGAATCGGTCACCGCCGCCGTCACGCACGGCGGGGCGGGTGAATTCCCGTACCTGACACGGCAACTGGTGGAGCTGTGGATTCCGGAGCTGGGACAACCCGGTCCGTATCTGATCGTGGAAACCGGAGATCAGATCTACATCCAGACCTATCGGCATCAGGACGGGCATTACGACCTGGAATACCGGGACGGGTCCGCCGACAAGCATTTCGCCGCCACCGCGAACGACCCGCGAATTGTGGCCGATCTCATCTGGGGCTGGGCCACCGGAGATCGTTCGGGATTCGCCGCACTGGATTGGCAGCGTCTCACGTTCTGACCGTCGAATAACGGACCGATTTCAATTTCCACTTCCAACCCCCCGGAATGAAGGCTGCGCACGCACAGGAAAGCTAGCATTTCGCTAATTGCACGCGGTGTTTCCGAGCTTGTACGCATTACTCACCGAGGCGAGGAGCGAAACATGAAGCTACGCCGGTCGAAGCTACGCCCATCCTTGAAGAACGGGACCTTGCGTAAGGGCTTGGCAGTCGTGGCCGGTTTGGCGGCTACTTTCGCTATCGCCGTGGCATTGCACGCCAGCGGTGCCGGAGCCGATATCCCCAGGAACGTTCAACACATTCCCTGCCCGCAGCCGGCGGCGCTCCCCGCGCCGCCGACCTGGACATAACCCGATCCGTTACCCCACTTACAGGGCGCGACGCCCGGAAAGGGCGCGGCCCAGGGTCAATTCGTCGGCGAATTCCAGATCGCCGCCCATGGGCAGACCCGAGGCCAGGCGCGTCACACTCAGTCCCGGGAAATCGCGCAGCATGCGGACCAGGTAGGTGGCCGTCGCCTCGCCCTCGGTATTCGGATCGGTGGCAATGATCACCTCGGTGACATCCACGCCGTCGTCCTGATTTCCGATGCGGGTCAGCAATTCCCGGATGCGCAACTGATCCGGTCCGATACCCGACAGCGGGTCGAGCGCGCCGCCGAGCACGTGATAGCGCCCGCGGAATTCCCGGGTGCGCTCGATGGCCTGCACATCCTTGGGCTCCTCGACCACGCAGATCATGGTGCGGTCGCGGCGCGGATCGGCGCAGATACGGCACAGTTCACCGTCGGAGACGGTGCCGCAGACGGCGCAGAACCGCACGCCGTCCCGCACCTTCTGCAGGGCTGCCTGCAGCCGGTCGATCTCCGGCGGCTCCACCGAGAGGAGATGAAACGCGATGCGCTGCGCGCTCTTCGGGCCGACGCCGGGCAGCTTGCCCAACTCGTCGATGAGATCCTGAACCGGACCCTCGTACACCTACCCAGCCCCGATCAGAGTCCGGGCAGCGCGCCGCCGCCGAGACCGCCGGCCAGCGGGCCCAGCCGCTCGGCGGCCAGGTTCTGCGCGGTCTCCATGGCGTCGTTGAGCGCGCCGATGATCAGATCCTGCAGCGTGTCCACATCCTCCGGATCGACCACCTTCGGGTCGATGGTCAGCGCCAGCACCTCGCCGGTGGCGCGGATCCGGGCGCGCACCAGGCCACCGCCCGCCTCGCCCTCGACCTCCGACTCCGCGATCTCCTGCTGCGCGGCCATGACGGCCTGCTGCATCTGCTGGGCCTGGGCCATCAACTGCTGGAAATCGAAACCTTCACCGGGCTGCACGGCGCGTCCTTCCTGGGGGATGGTGATCGCTCCCCAGCCTAGTCGGCGACGCGCGCCGCGCTGCTTGACTCTCCCCTCGCTGGAGGGTGTTCGCTAAGGGCATGACGGCAACGGTTCCGATCGGTGAGTTCTCCCGGCTCACCTACCTGACCATCAAGACGCTGCGGTACTACCACGAGATCGACCTGCTGGCCCCGGTGGCGATCGACCCGGGCTCCGGCTATCGGTTCTATTCGACCGAGCAGGTGGACCAGGCGCACCTGATCAAGCGGCTGCGCGAGCTGAACATGCCGTTGCCGGAGATCAAGGCGGTGATGGCCGCCCCGGATCAGGCGGCGCGGGACGCGGCCATCCGGGCGCATCTCGAGCGCATGGAGGCCGAGCTGGTGCGCACCCGCGACGTGGTGGCCTCGCTCCGGGCGCTGCTGCTGCCGTCGACCGGGATCAGCGTCGAATACCGTTCGGTCGCAAGCTATCCGGCGCTGGCCATGACGGCGGAGGTGGCGCGCGAGGACTGCGATGCGTGGTGTGACCACAGCTACGGAACCATGTACGCGCAACTGGCCGCGGCGAGCCTCGCACCCGCCGGACCGGGCGGCGCCACCTACGCGCCGGAGTTCTTCGAATACGACCGCGGCGAAGTCGTCACCTTCGTGCCCATCGACGAGCGGCACCGGGACCGCGTCGACGCCGGGACCGTCCTCGACCTGCCCGCCCGCCGGTTCGCCATCGCCGTCCACGCGGGCCCGTTCACCGAATTCGACCGCACCTATGGCGCGCTGGGCAGCCATGTGGCCGAACACGACACCGCGCTCATCGAACCCGTGCGCGAGATCTACCTGGTCGGGCCCGGCGACGCCGAGCCCGCCGACTACCGCACCGAAGTTTGCTGGCCCATCGGCCGGCTCTGAAGAAGGAGAGAATCCATGGCACTGTCCCTCGGCAATATCGTCTTCGACTGCCACGACGCCGCCGCGCTCGCGGGCTTCTACGCGCAGCTGCTGGACCGCCCGGTCGACGAGGGCGCGAACGAGCATTTCGCGACCATCGACAACGCCGCCGCCACCCCGACGTTCATGTTCGCCCAGGTGCCGGACAAGAACCCGGGCAAGAACGTCGTGCACGTCGACCTGAGTGCGGGCAACGCCCTGACCACCGAGGTCGAGCGCGCGGTTGCCCTCGGGGCCAAACATCTCGCGGACTTCGACGAATACGGCGTGAAGTGGGCGACGCTGGCGGACCCGGAGGGCAACCTCTTCGACATCGGCGGCGAGGGCTGACCCCCTAGCTCGCTAGGCGAGCTCGCGCTTCAGGTTCTCGAGCACCTCGGCCTGGATCTTCTTCAGGCCGAGCGGCGCGAAGATGCCCTCGAAGATGCCGCCGATGCCGCCCGCGCCCTTCCAGGTGGTGCGCACGGTGACCAGCGAGCCGGTGCCCGAGGGGGTCACGGTCCAGGCGGTGACCATGGAGGAGTTCGAATCCCGTTCCGTCACCATGGAATCGGAGACCGAGATGGCCGCGCGCACATTGCGGGAGCGCTTCTCGGTGGCCTGCAGCGTCCACTCGGCGACGGTGCCGGCGCCCTGGCCGCCCTCGACCACCTTGTAGTCGCGGTAGTGCGCGGAGAGGATCTTGGGCCGCACTGTCTCGTAATCGGCGATCGCGTCGAGGGTGCGCTTCGGATCCGCCGCGACGACGATCGAACTGGAGGCGCTGACCTGTCCCACCATGTGCTCCTTAGTGATTGCGCGGGCCGACCGGCACTCTGCCCTGCTACCGCTCGGTCATGCTACGCCGCATCCGGCTGCGCCGGTTCGCTGCGCCGTGTCGGGTCGGCCACCTATCCTGGGTGCACTACTGCGGGGGAGGACGCGGTGATGACGCGGTTCGTGACCTGGATCCGGCTCAATATCGACGGTGTCGTGACGCTGGTCGTGGCGGCCACGGCCATTGTGGTCGAGGCCTTCGACAAGTTCGCCAATCTGAACGCGGTGAGCGGCGCGACGCTGCTCGTGCTGAGTCTGCTCGCGCTCACCCTGCTGCGCGACCGCAATCGGACCTCGCGGCTGGTCCGGGAACTGGCGGCGGTCCGGCTGCTGCACGGCGCGGAGATCGATCAGGCGCACGCCCGGGCCCGGCGGGACACCGACAACTGGATCTACAAGGGCGGCACCGGAACCTACCTGCGCGCGGTGACGCTGCCGTATTTCCTCGGGCGGGCGCGGGACGAGAGCCACCTGCTGAATCTGCGGGTAGAGGTGCTGCACCCGGGCAATGAGCAGCTGTGCCTGGCGGACGCGCAGTACCGCAACTCGCTCCAGCCGCAGGGCGATGCCAGCGGGCGACCGTGGACGGCCGACCGCATTCGCAAACAGTCCTACGCCACGGCGCTGGCCTGCGCCTGGTATCGGCAGCAGTCGGAGTTCCTGACCGTCGAACTCGGGCTGTCGTCGACGCTGTCGACCTACCGCTGGGACATGTCGGACAACGTGGTGATCATGAACCAGCGCGGCTCGAAAACCCCGGCGCTGCTGTTCGAGCGCGGCAAGCCCCAGTATTCGGATTTCACCCGGGAATTGGCGGTGAGCTTCAAACAGGCGCAGCCGGTGCAGCTCAGTCGCGACGCCGATCTGCGGCCGCCGAGCGAGCCGACGATCGGGCAGGTGCGCAGGCTGCTGGAAAGCCTCGGCCTACCCCTGCCCACCGTGTATACCGACGACGATGTCATCGAGATCGTGGAATACGCACTGCGCCCGGTGAATACGTTCTAGCCGGTGAGCAGCAGCCCCGCGGTGGCGGCGGCGGTCGCGGCCACCGCCAGCACCAGGCCGGTCAGCAGGAACCGGCGCATGGGGACCCGTACCGCGTGGGTGCGGCAGAACTCCAGGCACAGCAGCGTGGCCAGGGAGGCCCACGGGGTGACCACCGGGCCCGCGTTGGTGCCGATCAGCAAGGCCAGCAACTGGTTCCGCTCACCCGGTGAGATCACGGCCTCGCCAGCGGTATAGGCGGGCAGGTTGTTGAAGATATTGGACAGCGCCGCGCCCGCGCCGGCGGCCCGGAACACGCTGGGACCGCTGGAGTCCTGCCCGATCAGATAATCCATCACCGTCGACAGGCCGTGCGCGGACAGCGTGGGCACCACCAGGAACAGCCCGGACACGAAAACCAGCAGCTGCCAGGGGAACAGCGACAGGCGCAGCGCCGACCGGTCGCAGATGGCGAAGGCCAGCACCGCGATGGCCGCGGCCACCGTGGCCGCGATACCGATCCGATCCCCCACGAACGGAATGGCCAGTACGAACAGCACACACGCGCCACCGGACGCGTACAGCAGCACCCGTTCCCGCAGATCCGCCGGGCGGATCGGCTCCGGCACCACATACCGGTCGGCCCCGCGCTGCGACCGCCGCCAGTACCACCACCACAGGCACAGCATGGTCACCGCGATCGAAAGCAGTTGCGGCAGCCACATTCTGGCCGCGAAACCGGTCGCGTCCAGCGCTACCCGATCCGCCGCCAGCAGATTGGTCAGATTCGACACCGGCAGCAACAGGCTCGCCGTATTCGCCAGCCACAGCGTCGTCATGGCCAGCGGCAGCGGCGGAATCCGCGCCGGCCCCGCCAGCGCGATCATCACCGGTGTCAGCAGCACCGCGGTCGTATCCAGATTCAGCACCGTCGTCGTGGTCGACGCGAACAGCACGCACAGCAGGAACAACCCGGCATAATTCCCACCGGCGATGATCGCCAGCCGATGCGCGATCACATCGAACACCTTGGCCCGCCGAGCCAGGTTCGCCAGCACGATCACACTGCCCAGAAACAACAACAACGGCGCGATCCGCCGCATGTTCTCCGCCGCCTCATGCCTGGGCAGCAGTCCCGTCGCCACACACAGCAATCCAACGATCAGCAGCCCGATCCGGACCGAATCCAGCACACTGGGCCGCCGGCGCGCGACCGAGCCCACCCGGGTGGGCGGCGAATCGGATTCCAGCTGTTCGGGCATTGACCAATGATCGCAGGATCAGCGGGAGGGTCACCCGGACCAATGCCGCCAGGATCGCGGCCCGGCTGCGCATCTCGCCCGACAAGGACCTGCGCGGGCTGGACCTGTCGCGGGAGGATCTGTCCTTCCGCAATCTGCAACAGCTCGACTTCACCGGCGCGAACATGACCGAGACCCGGCTGACCGGCGCGGTGCTGGACCAGGCGGTCCTGCGCGGCGTGCGATTGGTGGGCGCGCAACTCGACCAGGCCTCCTTGGTCGGCACCGATCTCCGCGGAGCGGATATGACCGAGGTCCAGCTCACCAGCGCCAACCTGCAGAACGCCGACCTGCGCGGGACCCGCCTGCACCGGGCGCACCTGGATCAGGCCTCCCTGGTGCGCGCCAACCTCGGCCGCGCCGACCTGACCGGGGCGCGACTGGCCCGCACCGATTTCACCGGGGCACGCGGCGAGGGCAGCCGCTGGACCCGGGCCGCCCTGCTGGACGTGATCGGCAGCCCGATCGGCACCGAACTGGCCGGGTCCGGACGGGTGCCGGGTACCCCACCGCTGACCGAATTCGCCCCGGCCGCAATCGGTGTCAAGCACGGGGTGGACGCGCAGAGCGGACGGCTGCCCCGTCCGCTGGCCTACAGCCCGGACGGCGGCACCGTCGCCGTCGGCTGCGATTCCGGCAGTGTGGTCGTCTACGGCGCCGACACCGGGCGCACGCTGCGCACCCTGCACGGACATCGCGCCCGCACCTTCGCGGTCGCCTACACCGAGCAGGTCCTGGTCACCGGTTCGGCCGACGGCACCGTCCGGATCGGGGACGCGGCCGGCGGGGCCGTGCGAAAGATCCTGTCCGGCCATGAGAATTGGCCATGGCCGCTGGAAACCGATTCGGCCGGAACACTGCTCGCGGGCTGCGGCAACAACGGCAGCGTGCGGCTCTGGGACGCCGCCACCGGGCGGCTGACCCAGCGTCTGCAGGGCAGCGCGGACGGGCTGATCACCCTGGAGTCCGGCGTCTTCAGCCCGGCCCACCCCGCCCAGCTGGTGACGGTGGGCAATGCCGGGCGGCTGCGGGTGTTCGATATCGACGCCGCCACCGCGGAACGCGACATCACCGTCGACTCCGCCCCGGTGTGGGCCATCGCCTACGACCCGGCCGCCCGCTACATCGCCACCGCCAATGACGACGACACCGTCACCCTGTGGACCCGCGAGACCGGCGGCGAGCACGCCGTCTGCGCCGAGCATCGCGGCCGGGTGCGCTCGATCGCCTTCGACGCGGCCGGCGCGACCATGGCCACCGGCTGCGACGACGGCCATGTCCGGCTCTGGGACGTGGCGTCCGGGGACCTGCTGGAAACGCTGTCGGACCCGGTCCGCGACGGTGCGAGCGGCCACCGGGTCTACGGGGTGGTCTTCCGCGGCGACCGGCTGGCCGGCATCTCCTGGGACGGCACGGTGCGGATCTGGAGTCTGACCGGCGGGCCCCCGCTGCACCGGCTGGACCTGCACCGCGGGCGGCTGTGGTGCGTGGCGGTGGATCCGGTGTCGGGCACGCTGGCCACGGCGGGCGACGATCTGGTCATCAACCTGTGGGACATCACCAGCGGCCGGCACCTGCACACCCTCTACGGCCATCGGAACCGGGTGCGGTCCTTGGCTTTCGCCCCGTCGGGCCGGCTGCTGGCCAGTGCCGGGAACGACGGTTCGATCATGCTGTGGTCGCTGACGGATCCGGCCGCGGCTCCGCAGCCGCGCGGCACCCTGCTCGGGCTGCCCGAGGGCTGGGTGGCCTTCACACCGGACGGCCGCTACAAGACCGAGGGCCTGACCGCGGGCCAGTTCTGGCACGTGATCGGATTGTGCCGTTTCGAGGCGGGCGAACTGGATCCGTATCTGCCGCAGATCCGGCAGATGGAGCTCGACGACCCGCTGTAAAGGGCTCGGCCGCACCGTAACCCAATTGTTAGCTGAAGTAACAATCATCACGCCGGGGACGGGAATACCCTCGCTACACGGCAGGTCGCACCCGCCGACACGCATGCAAACTGTGCGTGAAAACCCGCCCCGCCGGTGCTCCCCTGCTGGCCGTACCGGTCGGTGCACGCTAGGTTTCCGAAGGTGGCAGTGAGTCTGTTGGGGAAGGCCGGCCGCGCACCGGCCGCACAGGAATCAGGTTTCGCCGCGCATCGGGCCGGAGTCGATCGCCTCCTGGCCTCGTACCGCGCCATCCCGCCGGATGCGAACATCCGGCTGGCCAAGAAGACGTCCAACCTCTTCCGAGCCCGGGCGCGCAGCACCGCGCCCGGGCTCGATGTGTCCGGATTGACGCAGGTCATCGCGGTGGACCCGGCGGCCCGCACGGCCGACGTGGCCGGCATGACCACCTACGAGGACCTGGTCGCCACCACCCTGCGCTACGGGCTGGCACCGTTCGTGGTGCCGCAGCTGAAGACCATCACCCTGGGCGGCGCGGTCACCGGACTTGGCATCGAGTCCACCTCGTTCCGCAACGGTCTCCCGCACGAATCCGTGCTCGAGATCGACGTGCTGACCGGCGCCGGTGAGATCGTCACCGCCACCCGGGACGGCGAACACGCGGATCTTTTCCGCGGATTCCCGAATTCCTACGGCACGCTCGGGTACTCGACCCGACTGAAGATAGAACTCGAACCGGTGCTGCCCTACGTGGCATTGCGGCACATACGGTTCCACGATCTGCGGGAGCTGGAGGCGACGATGACACAGATCATCGCGGACCGTTCCCACGACGGCGAACCGGTCGACTACCTCGACGGCGTGGTCTTCACCGCCGACGAGAGCTACCTCATTCTGGGCCGCCAGACCGACGAGCCCGGCCCGGTCAGCGACTACACCGGCATGGACATCTACTACCGATCCATCCAGCACGATTCCGCGCGGCCCAAGCGCGATCGGCTGACCATCCACGACTACCTGTGGCGCTGGGACACCGACTGGTTCTGGTGCTCACGGGCATTCGGGGCGCAGAACCCGCGGATCCGGCGCTTCTGGCCCCGGCAGTACCGGCGCTCCAGCTTCTACTGGAAGCTGATCGCGCTGGATCACCGGTACGCGATCGGCGACAAGATCGAGGCGCGGCACGGGAATCCGCCGCGCGAACGGGTGGTGCAGGACATCGAGGTACCGATCGAGCACACCGCGGATTTCGTGGAGTGGTTCCTGCGCGAGATCCCCATCGAGCCGATCTGGTTGTGCCCCTTGCGCTTGCGCGACAACCCCGCGGAGGCGCAGGACGCGGCCGAACGCCCCTGGCCGCTCTATCCGCTGGAGCCCGGTCGCACCTACGTCAATGTCGGTTTCTGGTCGGCCGTGCCGACCGTGCCGGGACAGCCCGACGGCGCGGCCAACCGTGCCATCGAGCGCAAGGTGTCCGAACTGGACGGTCATAAATCCCTGTATTCGGACTCCTTCTACGGCCAGGATGAATTCGCCTCCCTCTACTACGGCGGCGATACGTATCCCACCCTCAGGAAACGCTACGACCCGGATTCTCGTCTACTGGATCTGTATTCGAAGGCGGTGCAACGCAAGTGACCACGTACAAGGACCGTTCCGACGTATTCGCCGAGCTCGGAACCAAACTCAGCATTGCCGAGATCTTCGAGACCCTCCTCGACGGACCCGTGCCGATCCGCCTGACCTGCTACGACGGCAGCAGTGCCGGCCCGGAGGACTCGGAATTCGGCCTGGAGATCACCACCCCGCGCGGCGTCAACTTCATCGCCACCGCGCCCGGCGACCTCGGCATGGCCCGCGCCTACATCTCCGGTGACCTGATCGCCCACGGCGTCGAACCCGGCGACCCCTACGCCCTGCTGAAGGCCATGGCGGGCATGAAGTTCCGCCGCCCCACCGCCCTGCAACTGGTGGTCATCGCCCGCTCGCTCGGCTGGGAACTGCTCAAGCCGGTGCCCCCGCCGCCGCAGGAGGCCATGCCGCGCTGGCGGCGCATCGCGCTGGAAGGACTGCGGCACAGCAAGACTCGTGACGCCGAGGCCATTCACCACCACTACGACGTCTCCAACACGTTCTACGAGTACGTGCTGGGCCCGTCCATGACCTACACCTGTGCGGCCTACGAGGACCCGGCCTGGACGCTGGAGCAGGCCCAGGAGAACAAGTACCGCTTGGTCTTCGAAAAACTGAACCTGAAGCCCGGCGACCGGCTGCTCGACATCGGCTGCGGCTGGGGCGGCATGGTGCGCTACGCCGCCAAGCGGGGCGTGCGGGTCATCGGCGCCACCCTGTCGGCCGAGCAGGCCGAGTGGGCGCAGGCCAAGATCGCCGAGGACGGCCTGTCCGACCTCGCCGAGGTGCGCCACAGCGACTATCGCGATGTGCGCGAGGACGAGTTCGACGCGGTCTCCTCCATCGGGCTCACCGAGCACATCGGCGTGCACAACTACCCCGCCTACTTCGAGTTCATCAAGTCGAAGCTGAAGGTCGGCGGCCTGTTCCTGAACCACTCCATCACCCGGCCGGACAACACCCGCATCACCAAGGCGGGCGACTTCATCGACCGCTACGTCTTCCCCGACGGCGAACTGGCCGGCTCCGGCCGCATCATCTCCGAGGTCCAGAACGTGGGCCTCGAGGTGCTGCACGAGGAGAACCTGCGCCGGCACTACGCCCTCACCCTCGCCGAATGGTGCGACAACCTGGTGAAGAACTGGGATGCCGCCGTCGAGGAGGTCGGCGAGGGCACCGCCAAGGTGTGGGGCCTCTACATGGCCGGCTGTCAGCTCGGCTTCGAGCGCAATGTGGTGCAGCTGCACCAGATCCTGGGCGTCAAGCTCGGCGCGGATCAGGCCTGGACCGTGCCGCTGCGCCCCTGGTGGAAGGCGTAGGAACCCTCGTAAGACGACGCAGGCGTGCGGCTTTCGCCGCACGCCTGCTTTCGCTGCTACGAGGACAGGCCCGCCACCGGAATTCCCAGGCGCGCGGTCATCCACGGGAATGACGAGGTGAAGGCCGCCGCCGCGAACTGCCAGGTGTGCCCGCCCTCGGTGGTGTGCACCGTGCAGTTGATATTGACCTGCTGCCCCTGGGCACAGAGCGCCTCGGCCGCGCCGACCTCGCCGGTGTCGTAGACGCCGTCCTTGCCGCCCATGCCGACCTTGCTCTCGTCGATCGACTGCTGCTGCATGTAGGCCTTCGCCTTGGGGTCGGAGGCCATCTTCTTCTGCCACGCGGGCGGTGTCAGATCGTCGAACAGGCCGACCGTATCGGTATACGGGCCGTGCTTCTGCATCACGGTGGTGGGATCGAAGGCCGCCCAGGCCTGCTCGCTGCCGCCGAAGAGCCGTTTGACGGTCTGCTCCTTGTTGCCCGCGACCGGACCGAGATCGCCCGCGATATCCACGAAGGTGCCGAACAGTTCCGGATGCATGGTCGCCAGATCCACCGCGCACGTCCCGCCCATGGACCATCCGACGATCCCCCACTTCGCGGGATCCGCGGACGCGCCGAAGGTCGATTCCACATAGGCGGGAACATCATTGGTGAGATGGTCGGCCGCATCGCCGCGCGGGCCGTTCACGCATTCGGTGTCGTTGTTGAAACTGCCACCGGAATCGACGAACACCAGGATCGGCGTCCGGCCGTTGTTGGACTTCGCGAAATCGTCCACGCTGGGCATGATCTGACCGCTGCGCACCCAGTCCGCCGGCGTATTGAACTCGCCGCCGATCATCATGACCACCGGCAGGGTGGGCGGCTCGTCGCCCTGGAACCAGGCCGGCGGCAGGTACACGTATTCGGTGCGGTGATTGAAGTGGCTACCCGATTCCGGAATGTCCACCGGCACGATCCGCCCGGTTCCTACATTCGTGTTCCGCAGCGACGCCAGCGAATCCAAGCTGGTCTGATGCGGCAGCGGTTCCGCCGTCATGGCAGCCCACGCCGCGTTCGCGGTCGGGTAGTACCCCACCCACTGGTTCAGCACGACACCCACGTTCAGCAGCGCCGCCGGCACGGCCAGCACGGCCACGATCCGCTGCCACCAGCCACCGGTTCGGATGCCGACCACCGCGGCGGCGAGCGCCGCCCCCGCCAGGCCGATCGCGATCCACAGCAGCACCGGCGCCGGATCCGACGCCAGCCCCTCGTCGTTGGTGTACATCCAGGCGGCCCACACCACCCCGAGCGCGAACACCACGCAGACCGGCACCCACAACAGCCACCACCGGCGGGTGAAGCGCGCGAACGCCACCACCAGCAGGAAGACCGCGACGAAGGTGATCACCTGGGGCAGCCAGCCGTGCAGCAGTGAAACCCCGTGGTGGAAGCCGCCCCCGAATCCGGTCTGGGTCTGTGCGGGCAACTGCGGTGCCGGAGGCACGGCGGGCGGGGACTGCAGCATCGTCGTCACAGGCACGTCGGCGATTCTCGACACCATTCCTCGAGAAACCCTGTGAATAGGCTGCATGAAGCCTGGATGCTGGGCGAGCTCACTCGAATTCGCCGGTCGTACCCCTGAATCCGCTGTTCAGAGCAGGGAATCGAGAAATCGGCGCGGCAGCTCCGGCGCCTCGGTACCGGCGTCCAGCGGCATCTCGTGGCGCATGGTGCGCAGGATGTTCACCACGCCCGGCCCGGCATCGAGCAGCGGCCGGGACCACCCCAGCCCGGCGCAGCGGACCACCACCGGGGTGAGCACCGCGATGGACTCCCCGAGCCAACCGGAGACCGACAGGCATTCGGCCAGCAGCAGCGCCGCGTCGAGTTCGGCGCGCGGCCGATGCTGTTCGCGGATGCGTGAATACAGGGCGCGGGCGCGCTTGACCGCGGTGTCGTCGGCACCGAGCGGGGCCAGGTCGTCGGTGGCGCGGTCCTCGCCGCGGTAGTGCCGGGCCAGCAGGGCACGGATGGTGGCGATCTCCTCCGCCTCGGCGGCCAGCGCCGCCGCGCCGGTGGCGTGCCGCAGCGCGGGGGCCATCGGATCGGTGACCAGGCCCGCGGTCAGCGCATCGGCGGGCAGGCCCAGCCGCAGGCGTTCGGCCCGGACCTGGGCGGCCAGGCGGGTGAGCCGGCGGTCGGCCGCGATGCGCGCGCCCTCGTCCAGGCGCGCCGCGGCGGTCTCCAGGTCACCGCGGACCGCCTTCACCCGGGCCCCGCTCACGAAGATGGTGACCAGGAAGTCCACCGGGCCGACCCGGGCGGTCAGCTCGTGGCTCTGATCCAGCAGCCGCTCGGCGCTGTCGAGGTCACCGCGCCGGTAGGCCACCTCGCCCAGCAGCGCGGCCGCCACCCGCGCCGAGTTCGAGCGGGACCCCGCGCGGTCGCGGGCGATCTGCCACGCCTGCTCGAAACACCGGGTGGCGGTGTCGATATCGAGCTGCTCGTAGGCGGCGTCGCCCTGCGCGCAGCGGCCGAACACCTCGCCCAGCGGATCGGCCGACCGCACGTGATAGGGCGCGGCCCACTCCTGCATGTCCCGGGCGCCCTCGAAGTCGAAGTCGCACAGGCGCACGAAGGAAGCCAGATTCGCGGCCGTCGACACCGTCCACGCCGGGAGGTCGTCGGCCAGCTTGAGGCATTCGGTGATCTTGTCCAGCACACCCTCGGTGCGGTCGCGGGCCACCTGATCGGCCGCGGCCAGCACCGCCGCCTGACAGCGCTGGTTCACCGCCTCGGCGTCGTCGGCGCCACTGCGCGCCAGCATGTTCGACAACCGCCCCAGCGCGGTCCGGGCCGCACCGGACTGCTGCAGGTTCACATTGGCCCGGGCCAGCGCCATCAGCAGTTTGCTACGCGAAGTCACCTGCTGCACCGGCAGTTTCGACACCGTGCCGAACAGGGTCGCCAGCCGAGCGCTGTCGATCAGGTCCATGCCGCCCTTCTCGACCAGGTCCAGCGCGTACTTCAGGTCGGTGGCGGCCAGCGCGTGATCGACCGACTGCTTGATCAGATTGTGCTCGGCGAACCAGCGAGAAGCCTTGCCGTGCAATTTCTTCAACTGCCCGGGCTGGGCCCGGTCCAGGCGGGCGCGCAGGTGCTCGGCCACCACCGGCTGCATCCGGTACCAGCTCGGATCGTCGGCGAGCCGGTGCACGAACAGTTCCCGCCGCTCGGCCTGATCCAGCAGATCGGCGGCGTCCTTCGCCCCGGACAGCGCCTCGGCCAGCGAGGCGTTCACGCGTTCGGGAACGGCTATGGCGCTGAGGAATTCGAGCATGTGCGGCTCGATGGTGTCGAGCACGTTCTCGGCGAGGTACTCGCGAATCTCCTTGTTGTCGCCGGAGAGTCCGGTGATCAGCCGGTCCACGTCGTGATCGGCCGACCGCAGCGAGAGCCCCGCCAGCTGGATCGCGGCGGGCCAGCCGTCGGTGGCGGTGTGGATCTGCTCCACCTGCCGCTCGCTCAGCTCCAGCGCCATGCGCTCGACCAGGATCTGCCGGGTCTCCGTCTCGGTCAGTCGCAGCTGACGGGATCCGATCTCGACAAGTTCGTCGGCCACCTGCAGGCGGCTCAGCGGCAGCCCGGTCCGCTCCCGGCTGGTGATGACGAAACGCAGGTCGTGCGAACAGTTGTCGAGCAGCGACTCCATCACCCGCTGCGCCCCCGCGTCGGTGATCCGATGCCAGTCGTCCACCACCACGACCACCGGGCTGCCGCTCGCCTGCACCTCGTCGATCAGCGCCGATACCGCGTACGGCACCGCCTCGGCGGGCCGTTCCTCCAGCAGTTGCTCGAGCCCCGCGCCGATCTCGGGCCGCACCTTGCGGATGGCGGCGATGATGTGGGCCAGCAGCCATACCTCGTTGTCGTCGTCGCGGTCGATGCCGATCCAGGCCACCGCCACCCCGCGATCGGTGAGCTCGGCACACCACTGCGCGGCGAGGGTGCTCTTGCCGAATCCGGCCGGGGCGTGGATCACCGCCAGCCGGCGGCGACCGCCCGCGCGCAGCGGGTCCAGCAGCCGGGGGCGTGGTATCGGCTCGCGCGCCGGGGTCGGGGGCAGGAATTTCGTTGCGGCCGTGGGCGGCAGCGTATTGCCGACGGCCCCGGACTCGGTGGTGCCGGAGGCCGCGAACACGGCGCTGGGATTGCCCTGCGGCCGCAGCGTCAGCGAGTGGGTGCGCGGGGCGGTGACCACGGTGTGCGTGCGCCGGCGCGAATATGTCCGGGTGGCAGCGGAATCCGTGCCGTCCACCCCGGGCTGTTCACTCTCGAGCAGCGCCATCTCGTCCGGGACCTGCCCGTGCTCACCCTGCACGGTCCGCAGCAGCTCCCCGAATTCCACGGCGCTGCCGGGCCGATCACGCGGATCCGGCGACATGGCCGCCTCGATCGCCGCCGCCACGTCGGCCGGAATCTCGAGCTCCCGCAGATCCGGCACCGGCTGGCTGGTGATGCGCAGGAACTGCGCCACGATCTTCTCCCCGGCCTGCCGTTCGAAGGCGGCGTGACCGGTCAGCAGCGCGAAGAGGGTGGAGCCCAGCCCGTACACATCCGAGCGCACGGTCGGCTCGTCACCCTTGAGCACCTCGGGCGCGGTGAACGCGGGCGAACCGGTGATCAGACTCGTCGAGGTGCGGAAACCTCCTGGGATACGGGCGATTCCGAAGTCGGTGAGCTGCGGTTCCCCGTAGCGGCTCAAGAGCACATTCGCCGGTTTCACGTCCCGGTGCAGCACGTCGGCCCGGTGCGCGGTCTCGATGGCCCCCGCCAGCTTCACCCCGACCCGCACCGAATCCGTCCAGGACAGCGGACCGCTGTCCCGCACCACCTGTTCCAGGGAACCACGGGTGGCATAGGGCATCACGATGAAGGGCCGCCCACTGGGCGTCACATCCACCTGCAGGATGTCGACGATGTTCGGATGCCCCGACAGCCGGCCCATGGCGTGTTCCTCACGCAGGAACCGCTCCCGGCTCTCGTCGTCGATCTCGGTGGAGAGCACCTTGACCGCCACCACCCGGTCCAGGGCGCGCTGGGCACAGCGGTACACCACCCCGAAACCGCCCCGGCCGATCTCCTCCGCGTCGAACAGGCCCATGGCCTCGAGCTCGTCGTCGAGGGTCATGGGAAGGTAGGACTGCGTGGAGTCTTCGGGAGGGGCCTGCTCACTCCGCGAGCCGCCCGGGCGCGCCTGTGGATTCATCTGGACCTGCCTCCGGTGTTCTCCCGCGCATCTTCCAACGTAGCGCGGACCGCACGGGCGTGTGGACCTTTCACTCAGCTCCGGGCGTCCCGTCCGGTCCTCGTCACACACCTGTAAAACACCCGGCCCGGGCCGCGTATTCGCGACCCGGGCCGGGTGTTTCAGCGCTGGAGCGCCGATGTCACTTGCGCAGCGAAGCCGGAACCTCGAAGCGGCTGCCGAACTTGGCGGCCAGCTCGTCGGCGCGAGCCACGAAGGCTTCCTGTCCACCCGGGTAGCCCACGATGAACTGGTGGGTGCCACCGGTCCAGGCCGGGAAGCCGATGCCGAAGATCGAGCCGATGTTGGCGTCGGCGGTCGAGGTCAGCACGTTCTCGTCGAAGCACTTCTGGGTCTCGATGGCCTCGGCGAACAGCATGCGGTCCTTCAGGTCCTGCAGCGAGACGCCCTCGGGCAGCTCGGTGGAGGTCTTGAAGGTGGAGCGCAGCTCCGACCACAGGCCGGTGGCCTTGCCGTCGACGTAGTCGTAGAAGCCCGCGCCGCCGGCCTTGCCCTTGCGGTCGAACTCGCCCACCAGCTTGTCGAGGATCTGCGCGGTCGCGCCGGAGGCGGCGTCGATCTCGCCACCGGCGGCCACGATGGCCTCGGCGGTCTCCTTGTAGATCTTCTGCATGGTGGTGAAGTTCAGCTCGTCCGACAGCTTCAGCGGCGCCGCCGGGTAGCCCGCCTGCAGACCGGCCTGCTCGATGGTCTGCGGGTCGATGCCCTCACCGAGCATCATGATGGCCTCGTTGATGAACTTGCCGATCACGCGCGAGGTGTAGAAGCCGCGCGAGTCGTTCACCACGATCGGGGTCTTGCGGATGGCGAGGGTGTAGTCGTACACCCGGGCCAGCGCCTCGTCGGAGGTCTTCTCACCCTTGATGATCTCGACCAGCGGCATCTTGTCGACCGGCGAGAAGAAGTGGATGCCGATGAAGTCCTCGGCCCGCTTCACGCCATTGGCCAGCAGGGTGATCGGCAGGGTCGAGGTGTTGGAGCCGAGCAGCGCGTCGGCGTCCACGATGTCCTCGATCTCGCCGAAGACCTTCGCCTTGAGCTCCGGGTTCTCGAACACGGCCTCGATGACGAAGTCCACGCCCGCGAAGTCGGCCGCGTCGGCGGTCGGCTTGATGCGGTCGAGCAGGGTCTTCGACTTCTCCTCGGTGGTCTTGCCACGCGAGAGCGCCTTCTCCTCGAGCTTGACCGAGTAGTCCTTGCCCTTGTTGGCGGCCTCGATGGTGACGTCCTTCAGGACGACGTCGATGCCGGCCTTGGCGGTGACGTACGCGATGCCCGCGCCCATCATGCCCGCGCCGATCACGCCGACCTTCTTGATCTCACGCTTCGGCACGTCCTTCGGACGCGAACCGCCGTTGTTGATGTGCTGCAGGTCGAAGAAGAACGCCTGGATCATGTTCTTGGCGACCGGACCGGTCAGCAGGGACACGAAGTAGCGCGACTCGATCAGCGAGGCGGAGTCGAAGTCGACCTGCGCGCCCTCGATGGCGGCGGACATGATCGCCTTGGGGGCGGGCATGTTCTGACCCTTGAGCTGCTTGCGCAGGTTGGCCGGGAAGGCCGGCAGGTTGGCGGCCAGCGACGGGGTGGAGGGGGTGCCGCCCGGGATCTTGTAGCCCTTGACGTCCCACGGCTGCACGCCCGCCTCGGGGTTGGCCTTGATCCATGCCTTGGCGGCCGGGACCAGCTCCTCGACGGAGGCGACGGTCTCGTGAATGAGGCCGGTGGCCTTGGCCTTCTGCGCGTTGAACTTCTGGCCCTGCAGCAGCACGCCCATCAGGCCGTTCGCGATGCCGAGCATGCGGGTGATGCGGGTGACGCCGCCACCGGCCGGGAGCAGGCCCAGGGAGACCTCGGGCAGACCCAGCTGCACGGCCTTGATGTCGGCCGCGATGCGGTGGTGGGTGGCCAGGGTGATCTCCAGGCCGCCGCCCAGGGCAGCACCGTTGATGGCCGAAACCACCGGCTTGCCAAGGGTTTCCAGCCGACGCAGGTCGTCCTTGATGAAGGTCAGTTCCTCCATGATGGCCGCGGCGTCCGCCGGGGTGGTCTGCATCATGTTCTTGAGGTCACCGCCGGCGAAGAAGGTCTTCTTCGCGGAGGTGATGACGACACCGGTGATGTCGTCCTTCTCGGCGACCAGGCGGTCCACCGTGGCCCGCATGGAGTCCTTGTAGAGCT
The DNA here is from genome assembly GCF_042754245.1 of Nocardia sp. NPDC059228. Taxonomy (NCBI): domain Bacteria; kingdom Bacillati; phylum Actinomycetota; class Actinomycetes; order Mycobacteriales; family Nocardiaceae; genus Nocardia; species Nocardia sp. NPDC059228. Next base: position 99,616 of record NZ_JBHZAL010000023.1, read on the forward strand.
GGTTCATGGTGTTGGCGCCCTGGTTCGGGTCGTCCATGGTCAGCACGACGATGCCGTCGGCGTCCTTTTCCCAGCCGATCATGTTCTCGGTCATTGTTTTCGATTCTCCTGAAGATGAAAGTCGGTGGGCGTCAGACGCGCTCGATGATGGTGGCGACACCCATGCCGCCGCCGATGCAGAGGGTGACCAGCGCGTAGCGCGCGTTGCGGCGGTGCAGCTCGTCGACCATGGTGCCGGTGATCATGGCGCCGGTGGCGCCCAGCGGGTGGCCCATGGCGATCGCGCCACCGTTGACGTTCAGCTTCTCGTCCGGGATGTTCAGGTCCTTCTGGAACTTCAGGACGACGGAGGCGAAGGCCTCGTTGATCTCGAACAGGTCGATGTCATCGACCGTCAGGCCCGCCTTGGCCAGCGCCTTGTGCGCGGCCGGGGTCGGACCGGTCAGCATGATGGTGGCGTCGGCGCCGGAGGTGGCGGTGGCGACGATGCGGGCGCGCGGGGTCAGACCCGAAGCGGCGCCGGCCTCCTCGGAGCCGACCAGCACCAGCGCGGCGCCGTCGACGATGCCGGAGGAGTTACCACCGGTGTGGACGTGGTCGATCTTCTCGACGTAGGTGTAGCGCTGCATGGCGACGGCGTCGAAGCCGCCCATGTCACCGATGCCGGCGAAGGCCGGGTTCAGCTTGCCCAGGTCGGCGGCGGTGGTGCCGGGACGCATGTGCTCGTCGTTGTCCAGGACGGTCAGGCCGTTGATGTCCTTGACCGGGACGACGGAGCGCGAGAAGTAGCCGTTCTTCCAGGCCTGCTCGGCCAGGTTCTGCGAGCGGACCGCGTAGGCGTCCACGTCGTCGCGGGAGAAGCCCTCGATGGTGGCGATCAGGTCGGCCGAAATGCCCTGCGGCACAATGTAAGCGTTGTAGCTGGTCCACGGGTCCATGAACATGGCGCCGCCGTCGGAGCCCATCGGCACGCGGGACATGGACTCCACGCCACCGGCCAGCACCAGGTCGTCGAAGCCCGAGCGGACCTTCTGCGCGGCCATGTTGACGGCCTCCAGGCCGGAGGCGCAGAAGCGGTTGATCTGCACGCCGCCGACGGTGTCGGGGAGGTTCGCGGTGAGCACGGTGGTGCGGGCGATGTCGGCGCCCTGATCACCGACCGGGGAGACGACGCCCAGGATGATGTCCGAGATGCGGTCCTCGTCCAGGTTCGGGAACCGGTTCCGCAGCTCCTCGACCAGACCGGTGGTCAGATCGATCGGCTTGACCGAGTGCAGCGAGCCCTTCCGGTTCTTGCCGCGCGGGGTGCGGATGGCCTCGTAAATGTAGGCCTCTGTGGTCATATCGGAGTTTTCCTCTCTTGGGTGCGCCGTCACCGCGTTGTGCGGGCAGTGCCATGGCTATAACCTCGCCGACCGGCCCCACGACCGATCGCCTAGACGCTGTACAAAACAGCGTCCCGAGCAGGCTCGTTGACGCTCCGGAAGCCCGTACGCCCGGGCATACCTTAGAACCTCGCGAAACCGATACTCACGGCCACCCGATCATAGTACCGAACTATGCGAACTCCGGTTAACTTAAGTTGCCCCGCAGGGGAACTGTCAACCCTCGAGAGGTGTGGCCCCCAACTCCGCCCGCAGCAGTGCTAGCGCCACCTCATCCGGGTCGCGGCGCTCCTCCGGAGGCACCGGCTTCGCCGACTCCTCCAGCATCTCCCGCTCCTCTTCCGGCGTAGTAGCAGGTGGGACGCCGTCATAACCTACCGGTGAGTAGTCCCCCGGCCCCGGATCGTCCGGAAGATCCGGCCCGTCAGGCAGCGGAATATCGTCGTCCGGCGGCGCGAACCGGGCACTGTCCGCATCGAACGGATCCCCGCCCGCCGGACCCGGATCCGCGGGCGCCGGAGCGGCGGGCGCCGCGGGTGCCGCGGTGCTCCCCCACCCAGCGGCCGCCGCGGGCTCGGCGACCGGTGCGGCCGCGGCCGCCTTGGCCTGACTCGGGCGCGAGAACTTCGGCGCGGCCTTCTTGGGCGCGGGCTGCCCGCCCGCCGGGGCCCGCCCCGCCGCCTTGGCCGCCGATCCGCCACCGGCGGCCGGTCCCCCGACCTCCCACCGCACATCGTGGTCGCGCCCCAGCACGGCCCGGACCGCCGACCGCACCGCGTCCAGGTTCTGCGGCTGCGACAACCGCTGCGCCAGCGGCGCGTGCAGATGCGCGAAAACGATCGTCTCCCCTTCGACCCGCGCCACACTGGCGCCGGTCAGCAGGGCCTGCACCGCGGCACCGAAGTCCCGCACCTTGGCCCGGATGTCCGCCCAGGCCGCCTCGATCTCCTGCAGCACGGCGTCACCCACGGGCGCGGCGGCCGCGGGAGCAGCGACCTCGGCCGGTGCCGCGACCGGCTCGGCCGGGGCGGCCTGCCGAGGCGCGGCAACCGGCTCGGGCGCGGGGACAGGCGCCGGCGCGGGGGTCACGACCGGCTCGGCCTCGGCCACCGGCTCCACGACCGGCGCGGCCGCGATCGGATCGGCAACCGGCGCAACGGATTCGGTCGCCACCGGCGCGGGCATGGGGTCGGGAGCAGCCGGAACCGATTGCGGCGCAGTGCCTTCCGCTACCGGGGTCGTCGCAACCTGCGGTGCGGCGCTGCCCACCGGGCTCAGCTCAGGCGGCCGGACCGCGGTGCCGCCGGTGACGGCCTGCGGTGCGGGATCAGCGGACTGCACCGGCGCGGACGCCGTCTCGGCAGCGGAAGCTGCCGGCGTGCCGGACTTTTCGGCGCGCAGCGCGGCCAGGGCCGCGGCTCCGCGCCGGCGGTTGTCGCCGCCGGCCGGGGGCACGGCGGGAGCGGCGGATGAGGCCGCGGCCGGGGAGGCCGAGGGGGCCTGCGCCTGCTGCGGGGCGGCGGGGATTGCACCGCTTGCCATTCGGCGCTCCAGCAGCTCGAGGCGCTGGAGGGTGGCGGTTTCGGTGTCCGAGGCCGCCGGAAGAAGCATGCGGGCACTGATGACTTCGAGCAGCAGGCGCGGGTTGGTGGCGCCGCGCATGTCGCCGAGGCCCTCGTGCAGGAGTTCGGCGTGGCGGGCCAGGGTGGCGGCGCCGAGGCGCTCGGCCTGGGAGCGCATGCGGTCGATGACGTCTCCGGGCCCGGTGACCAGGTTGCGGTCGGTGGCGTCGGGGACGGCGCGGAGCAGGATCAGGTCGCGCAGCCGCTCGAGCAGGTCGGTGGCGAAGCGGCGGGGGTCGTGGCCCGCCTCCACCACGCGGTCGATGGTGCCGAACAGGGCCGCGCCGTCGGAGACGGCAAGCGCCTCGATGGCATCGTCGATCAGGGCGACATCGGTGACGCCCAGCAGCGAGACCGCACGCGCATAGGTGACGCCGTCGGGACCCGCGCCCGCCAGCAGCTGGTCCAGCACGCTGAGGCTGTCGCGCGGGGAGCCGCCGCCGGCGCGAATCACCAAGGGGTACACCGACTCTTCGACCTGCACCCCCTCCTGGTCGCAGATCTTGCCGAGCAGTCCGCGCATGGTGGCGGGCGGGAGCAGCCGGAAGGGGTAGTGGTGGGTACGCGAGCGGATGGTGGGCAGCACCTTGTCCGGCTCGGTGGTGGCGAAGACGAAGATCAGGTGGGCGGGCGGCTCCTCCACGATCTTGAGCAGCGCGTTGAAGCCCGCGGTGGTGACCATGTGCGCCTCGTCGACGATGAAGACGCGGTACCGGGATTCGGCCGGGGCGTAGAAGGCGCGGTCGCGCAGTTCGCGGGTGTCGTCCACACCGCCGTGGCTGGCGGCGTCGAGCTCGATGACATCGAGATTGCCGGATCCGCCCGGGCCGAGCGCGACGCAGGACGAGCAGACGCCGCACGGCTTGGAAGTCGGGCCCTGTACGCAGTTCAGCGAGCGCGCGAGGATGCGCGCGGAGGAGGTCTTGCCACAACCGCGCGGTCCCGAGAAGAGATAGGCATGACTGATCCGCCCGGTGTCGAGCGCGATACTCAGGGGATCGGTGACGTGCTCCTGACCCACCACTTCAGCGAACGTTGCCGGTCGGTACTTCCGGTACAGAGCCACGTGGAGAGGTTACCGGGGCGCACCGACAGGCGGTGCCGCGCCGCCGGGCCGGTCGTCCGGTACGCCGCGGATGTCCGGCCGCCCACTCGGACTATGGCGTAAATCACACTCATTCCTGAGGCCCGATCAGAACCGACCGTCCCGAACGGATATCTCGACAATTCCCACAGCAAATTCTCAGCGTGTCCATAGCGGCCATTTGTCCAAGACCTCTGACCTGCTATGTCACCTGATACAGACTTACGTTCTGTTTCAACTCCAGAGATCCGACATAACGATCCAGTCAATCGATGGGGCAAGATCGCAATCGCTTGGCTACCGTGGACGACGGCAACTTCGGTAGCCAAACCTTCATCAGGTTGGTCGCCCCGGCCGGTCCCTCATCCCGGCCGGAGCACAACCAAATCCCCCGGAGGACATGCCTCGTGCAGCCGTGTGACGACATCGCCGCAGCCTGGCTCTCCAGTACCGAATTCGCCGGCGATGCCGCGGCGGTCGGACTGCTCAGCCGGGCCATCAGCCCGCACGATTACGACATCCGGCGCGACTCCCTACCCGTGTCCGCCGCCGCCGATCCGGCCACCGCGGGCGCGATTCTGGAACTGTTGCAGCGCGGCCAGGTGCCGACCCTGGCGGCGATCCACACCCTCATCGTGCAGAACGACATGCGGGCCGAGGCCGAGCGCATCGAGCGGCTGGGCCGGCGAGCACAGCGCAGCATCGACGATTTCGGACGGGTGCTGGCGAAACTCACCGACAACTACTGGATCGCGCACGGCACCGGCCCGACCCGGCGCGACATTCTGCTCTCCGAACCGGCGATCGCCCTGATCCGCGAGCGGGTGGGCGATATCCCGCCGACCGCCATCAAGCATCTGTGGCTGATCGAGCGCGCCCAGCGCGCAGGCTGGATCGCCTACAACGCCGCGCCCCGATCCCTGTGTGCCGGAAGGCGCTTCCATGCCGCCCGGTACGGTAACCGGGTGTCGCTGCGACCGGTGAACACCATCGGCACGCTGGTCGCGGCGTATCTGCGGGACCAGGTGGCCGAGCAGGGCCGCCCGCCGCGCTGGTCGGTACTGGCCTACGAATTGCGCGACGATCGGGGGCGGCGCGTGTTCAACGACACAGCCGACGCCCGGGCCCAGCAGCAGTGGCTCGTGACCGCCGAATGGATGGCGCTCGACGACGGCAATCCGGTCGCCGGCCCGCGCGGATTGCGCGCGCTGGCCAAAAAGGTCAAGGATCGTCGCAGCTAGGGCTGTTAACGGCAGGTATCCGAAGCCTCATTTTTGTAACAGCGCCTTAACGTGAGGATTCGGTAACTTCCACGCAACGCGATCACCGCGTGGAAGGAGTTACCGCATGACACCTCATCTCGACCCGGCGGCGACGGCCTGGCTGCTGGCCGCCACGGCGCTGGTGCTGCTGATGACGCCCGGACTGGCGATCTTCTACGGCGGCATGGTGCGGTCCAGCGGTGTGCTCAACATGCTGATGATGAGCTTCATCTCGATTCCGCTGGTCGCGGTGGCGTGGCTGCTGTTCGGGTACAGCCTGGCCTTCGGGGATGACGCGGGCGGCGGGATCATCGGCGATCTCGGGCATTTCGGGCTGGCCGGAATCGACCCGAACACGCTGCACGTGGTGGACAACAAGAGCGGGGCGGCGGTGCCGGAGCTGTTGTTCGTCACCTTCCAGCTGACCTTCGCGATCCTGACCGTGGCGCTGATCAGCGGCGCGATCGCCGATCGCGCCAAGTTCTCGGCGTGGATGATCTTCGTGCCGGCCTGGGCGCTGATCGTGTACGCGCCGATCGCGCACTGGGTGTGGACGCCGGACGGCTGGCTGGCCAAGCTGGGCGCGCTGGATTACGCGGGCGGTCTGGTGGTCGAGATCGCCTCGGGCGCTTCGGCGCTGGCCATGGCGCTGGTGCTGGGACCGCGGGTGGGCTTCAAGACCGACGCCATGCGGCCGCACAATCTGCCATTCGTCCTGCTGGGCGCGGGCCTGCTGTGGTTCGGCTGGTTCGGCTTCAATGCGGGTTCGGCCCTGGCGGCCAATGGCATTGCCGCCGCGGTGTTCCTGAACACGCTGGTGGCGGGCTGTCTGGGCATGCTGGGCTGGCTGGTGGTCGAGGCGCGGCGCGACGGCAAGCCGACCACTTTCGGCGCGGCCTCGGGCGCGGTGGCCGGTCTGGTCGCGATCACGCCGTCCTGCGGCGAGGTGAGCACCATCGGCGCGGTGATCGTGGGTCTGGTTGCGGGCGTGGTGTGTTCGTTCGCGGTGAGCTGGAAGTTCAAGGGCAACTACGACGATTCGCTGGACGTGGTGGGCGTGCACTTCGTGGGCGGCATCGTGGGCACGCTGCTCATCGGCTTCCTGGCCTCGGCGGTCATGACCGGTGGGCCGAAGGGCCTGTTCTACGGCGGCGGACTGGGTCAGCTGGGTAAGCAGACCGTGGGCGTGCTGACGGTGGCGGCCTTCGCCTTCGGGGTGACCTTCCTGCTGGGGAAGGTGCTGGACAAGCTGATCGGCTTCCGGATCACCAAGGAGGACGAGATCGGCGGCATCGACTTCGCGCTGCACGCGGAGACCGCCTACGCCGAGGGCGTGCACGGGCACGCGCCGAGCCGGATCACCAAGCCGCACGGGCACTGAGCTGTGCGATAGTTCGAGCCCCGCTGCGTCGCGCAGCGGGGCTCGAGTGCTTTGCGGTCCGGTTCAGTTCACCTTGCTCGCGGGAACGCTGAAGGTATTGCACTGGAGGGTGCGGTCCTTGTCGTACCCGATCTCGAACCAGCCGCCCATGTTCTGGGCGGTGCCGTGGTCGCGCATGTCGCCGGGTCCGTCGCCGCGGTGATAGGCGTCATTGCGGGCCACGCCGATTTGCGCGCTGGTCAGCGAGCCGCCATTGTTGGAGGACGACAGGTACATGCCGTCGAAGCACTGGGCCTGCAATTCGGTGCGGCGGGACAGTTCCAGGCCGGTGTCGCTGCGGGAACCGGCGTCGCGGCGCTGCTGGTGCACCTTGCCGAGAATGCCGGCCTGAGCCTGGACGTGATGGCCGTATTCATGGGCGAAGACGGACAGGTAGACGACCCAGTTGTTGCCGAAGAGATCGGTTTGCAGCTGGCTGATCGGCATGTAGATGGTCATGTCCGCCGAGCAGTAGAAGGCCGCGAAATTGGTGCTGTTCCCGGTGCACAGGGTGGTGATTCCGGTGGTGTCGGCGGACACGTTCAGCTTGGGCGCCTCGAACGGCAGATTGATCTTGTCGAACAACGGTTTCCACGTGGAGTGCAGGCAGTCCGCCGCGGTTTCGAAGAACTTGCGCGCCACCGCGACCTGGGTGCCCCACGGCGTGTACGCGCACTTGGCCGGCAGCAGCGTGTAGTCGGCGTTGGTGAGCAGCGGGTTGTCGGCCGTGGCCGCGACGCCGTGGTTCTCTCCGGAATCCCCCGAGTAGCTGGTCTTGACAGTGGAGCCGGCATTGATGGAATTCAGGCCGGTGCTGATGGCGGTGCGCAGCAGCACGCCGGTCACCAGCAGGACCAGGGTCACCACCAGCACACCGATCCGGCCGCGGCGCGGCGGCGCGGGCCGGGTCATCGGGATCGCGCCGGTCGGCGGGGCGGCGGTGGGCGGCGGCATGGGCGCGCGGTAGGCGGGCCGGGCCGGGTAGCCCGGCGGCTGGCCGTAAACGGGCGGCTGGCCGTAGCCGGGCGGCGGAAAGCCTTGGTGCGGTGGATATCCCGGCCGGGACGCACCTGCAGCGGGCGGGGGCGGATATCCCGGGCGCGGGGATGGATACCCGGGCGGCGGCGGAGTGGGCCGGCCCGGCGGCGGCGAATATCCCGGCGGCCGTTGGTATCCGGGCGGCTGCTGCGACCCGCCCGGCGGCGGGGTTCCGCGCGGTGGCACGGGACGCCGGCCCGGGGGTGTCGGTCCGTGTTCGGACGGTGGGCGAGTCATCTCCCCCGCACCCCCTCGTTCCTCAGAGATAACCTGCCGGCTCCATAGACCTGCGACTTGCCGCTGAGGAAGGATAGCAAGCTGGCTAGAGTAGCCAGTCATGCAGATTTTTCGGGGGGCCGCCCTGGTCGCGCTGCTGCTCGCGGTGGCGGGTGTGGCGGCGCCGGCCGCGGTGGCGCAGCCGGCCGGTGTGGATATCACCGCCGAGGTGAATCTGGGCGACGACGGTCTGCTGCGGGTCACCGAAACCGTGAAAGTGCCCGAGGGCGGCGAGTTTCGGCAGGTGCTGCCGCTGCGGGTGCAGGTGGGCGCGGGCGTGCAGCGCAATTTCCAGGTGACCGACGTGTCCGCCGACGGGGACGGCGAAGCCAAGGTCGCCGATGACCGGTTCACCATCGAGGCCCGGCCGGGTTCGGCCACCTTCAAGTACACGGTGCACAACACCGTCAGTGACGCTTCGGGCGCGCAGGTGTTCCAGTGGACCGGGGTGCTGAATACCGATGTGGCGTCGATCAATGCGACGGTGTCGAGCCCGAGCTTCCGCATGGGCATCACCAAGTGCACGGTGGGCCCGCCCGGAAATCCCCAGGACTGCGCGGATATTCGTGTGGAGCCGGACGGCTTCGCGCATCTGGAGAAGACGGACCTGCACAAGGGCGACATCCTGGATGTGACCTTGCAGCTGCCGCCGAGCACGGTCAAGGCGAATGCCGATGTGCGCGACGACAATGCGCCCGGCGCCTTCTCGCCGACCGGTCCGGTGTTCGCCGCGTTCGGCGTGCTGCTGGCGGCGCTGGCGGCGGCGGCCGGGTATGTGGTGTGGTCGCGCCGGTCGGCGCCGGCGGGCACCGAGGTGCTCGATCCGCTGGTGCGCGCGGGTGACCACGTTCAGTTCACCTCACCCGACGGGATACTGCCGAGCACGGCCGGGCTGCTGCTCGACGGCCACGCCGATGTGCCCGACATGGCGTCGACCGTGGTGGATCTGGCGGTGCGCAACTATCTGTGGGTGAGCGCTGCCGGCGATTCGGATTGGCGCTTCTCCCGGGTGAATCCGCCCGACGGGCAGCTGACCGCCTACGAGCGCGCGGTGTACGCGGCGCTGATTCCGGAGGGCGTCGAGTCGGTGCTGCTGTCCGAGCGCAAGGGCCGGGTGGATGCGAGCGCGGTGCGGGCGGCGCTGATCGGGGATGCCGTGGCAGCCGGGGTCTTCATCGACCGGACCCGCCGGGGTTTCGAGTTCTGGCTCGGGGTCGGGCTGATCCTGCTCGGGGTCATCGCGACCGTGGCGCTGGCCTTGGGCCCGCAGCGGCACGCGCTGGTCGGGGCGGCCATCGCGCTCGGCGGGGTGGCGGCGCTGCTGCTGCCGCGCTATCTGCCCGCCCGCACAGCGCTGGGCCGGGAGCTGACCGGTCGGGTCCAGGCCATGCAGCGCGGGCTGGACGCTATTGCGCCGCAGCGCATCCCGGCCGCCGATCAGGAGCTGGTGTTCTCCCGGGCGCTGCCGTTCCTGGTGGCCGCGCGCCGCGGGGACCAGTGGGTGCGCACTTTCCGCGACTTGGATCCGACCGCGGACGGGAGCCCGGGCCTGTACTGGTTCGGCGGCTTCGAGGGCGATCGCGCGCTGCAGCGTTTCGGCGCGCATTTCCCGTATTTCATCACGGCCGTCGAAGGGTTGTTCCGGACCGCCGACCAGCGCTGACCCGCATAGCGGCCTAGCCGCCGGCGTGCACCGCCAGCGCACGCCGGGCGTAGGCGCGCACATCGGCATCGCTGTCCGCGCGGGCGGATTCGAGGGCGGCCCGGGCAGCGGCGGATTCCGGCCAGGTGCTGAGGGTCAGCACCGCGGCCTTGCGGATGTCGGGATGGATATCGGCGAGGGCCCGGCTCAGTGGTTCGACCGCTCGATCCGGTCCGGCCGCGGCCAGGCCGCGCGCCGCCCCCTCCCGGATCTGCCATGCCGAATCACCCAGTGCGGCGGTCAGTGTCGCGGCGTCGGAGTCGGCGCCCAGTCGCGACAGCGCGGTGAACGCGGCCGCGCGGACCAGTGGGTCGCGGTCCGTGGTGAGGGCGCGGACGGTGTCGGCGCCGCCGAGTCCGATGGTGGCCAGACCGCGCGCGGCGGCGATCCTGACCTCGCGATTGTCGTCATGCGCGGCGGCGGTCAGGGCGGTCCAGTCGTCGAGGGAGACCAGGGCGTGCACGGCCTGGATGCGGACGCGGTGGTCGGTGTCGACGGCGGCCTTGGCGAAGAGCTCCGCCGAGCCGGACCGCAGGGCGCGCAGCAGATCCACCACCGCGGCGCGCACGATCGGGTCGGGGGAATCAGCGTGTCGCGCGAGACCGGTTGCGGCGGGCAGGATTTCGGCGAGTTCGCGCAGGCCGGAGACCGCGGCCGAGCGCACTTCCGCGTCCTCGTCCGCGAGCGCCGCGATCAGTTGTTCGGCGAAGCCGTCCGGCGTGTGCTCGGTCAGGACCGCCAGGGCGGTGGCGCGGACCCGGGGATCCGCATCGGAGAGGAACGGCTGCAACTCCGGGACAGCGGGTGCGTCCAGGCTCAGCAGTAGCGCGATCCGGGGTGCCACAATGTCTTTCGTCACGACGCCCGCGGCCGGTGCGTGGGAGCGCACCTGCGCACCGAGGTTGGGCGGGGTGCCGATGAGCGCGGGCTGGTCCACCGGGACGATGGTGTCGTCGGTGCCGGGCAGATCGTCCAGCCCGGGCACCGGAACGAAATACGGTGCGACCGGTCGCTTCAGGAATTCCATCCGGCCGTCGGCGGTCTTGCGCAGGTTGAGGTGGTACCGCCATTCGACGTCGTCACGTTCCGGGAGGTCGGCGCGCTCGTGGTAGAGGCCCCAGCGGGATTCGGTGCGGGTGAGCGAGGAGCGGGCGGCCATGTCGGCGCAGTCGCGAATGAAGGTGACCTCGGCGCAGCGCATGAGTTCGTGCGGGGTGCGCGCGCCCATGGCGGTGAGGTCGTCCAGCATGCGATCGAAGGTCTCGATGGCGAGGGAGAGCTTGGTGGCCGTCTTGGGCGGGGCCACATAGTCGTTCACGAACCGCCGCAGCTTGTATTCGACCTGCTGCTGCGGCGGCCCGTCGGGATTGCGCAGCGGGCGGTAGACGAGTTCGTGGGCGGCGGCGAGCTGGTCGGCGGGCAGCTCGCCGGGAGCGGTGACCTCGCTCAGGGTGGATGCGGCGTGTGCGCCGGCCAGGTCGCCGTAGACGAACGCGCCGATCATGTAGTTGTGCGGCACGCAGGCCAGGTCACCGGCGGCGTAGAGGCCGGGCACGGTGGTGCGGGCGTGTTCGTCGACCCAGACGCCGGAGGCGGAATGCCCGCTGCACAAACCGATTTCGGAGATGTGCATCTCGATGTCGTGGGTGCGGTAGTCGTGGCCGCGATTGGCGTGGAAGGTGCCGCGGGTGGGGCGTTCGGTGGTGTGCAGAATGCCCTCGAGGGCATCGAGGGTCTCCTCGGGCAGGTGTGAGACCTTGAGATAGATGGGGCCGCGGGCGGATTCGATCTCCCGCTTCACCTCGGACATCATCTGGCCGGACCAGTAGTCGGAGTCCACGAAACGCTCGCCGAGTGCGTTCACCTGGTACCCGCCGAACGGATTGGCCACATACGCGCAGGCCGGACCGTTGTAATCCTTGATGAGCGGATTGATCTGGAAGCACTCGATGCCCGAGAGCTCCGCGCCCGCGTGGTAGGCCATGGCGTAGCCGTCACCGGCATTGGTGGGGTTCTCGTAGGTGCCGTAGAGGTACCCGGAGGCGGGCAGCCCGAGGCGACCGCACGGCCCGGTGGCCAGAATGACGGCCTTCGCGCCGACCGCGACGAATTCACCGGTGCGCGTGTTCAATGCGGCCGCGCCGACGGCACGCCCGTTCTCGGTGAGCACCCGCACGGGCATCAGCCGGTTCTCGATTCTGATGCGCTCGCGCATCTTCCGCTGCCGCAGCACGCGGTACAGCGCCTTCTTCACGTCCTTGCCCTCCGGCATGGGCAGCACGTACGACCCGGACCGGTGTACCCGGCGCACGGCGTATTCGCCGTAGGCGTCCTTCTCGAACTTCACGCCGTAGCGCTCCAGCCGCTGCACCATGGCGAAGCCGCGGGTGGCGGTCTGATAGATGGTGCGCTGGTTGACGATGCCGTCATTGGCGCGGGTGATCTCGGCGACGTAGTCCTCGGGTTCGGCCTTGCCGGGAATGACGGCGTTGTTGACGCCGTCCATGCCCATGGCCAGCGCGCCGGAGTGGCGGACGTGCGCCTTCTCCAGCAGCAGTACGTTCGCGCCCGCTTCGGCGGCGGTGAGCGCGGCCATGGTGCCGGCGGTGCCGCCGCCGATCACCAGCACGTCGCAGTCGAGGCGGATGGTTTCGGCGAGATCGGGGATGTCCATTACTTGGTTGCCTCCGTGAGGTCGCCCGAATGATCCAGGGCGGCGATGATGTCGGTGCGTAGCGCGCTGCGGTCGACCCCGGTTTCGCGCGGGCGGGGGACCTCCAGCAGCGCGCGCAGGGGTTCGCCGGCGCGGCCGAGCACCGCGACGCGGTCGCCGAGCAGCAGCGCCTCGTCCACGTCGTGGGTGACGAAGACGAGGGTGGCGGGATGCTCGCGCCAGGTGTCGATCAGCAGGCGCTGCATGGTGTTCCGGGTCTGGGCGTCCAACGCTCCGAAGGGCTCGTCCATCATGACCGCGCGGGGCGCGCCCGCCAGTCCGCGGGCCAGCTGTACGCGCTGGCGCATGCCGCCGGACAGCGATTTGGGCAGGAAGTCGGCGAAGCCGGTGAGCCCGATCTCGGCGATCCAGCGGTCGGCCAGCGCGCGTCGTCCGGCCCGGGGTTCGCCCCGGAGTTTCAGGGCCAGTTCGATATTGGCGCGCACGGACTTCCAGGGCAGCAGGGCATTGTCCTGGAAGACGACGGCGCGGTCGCGATCGGTGCCGGTCACCTCGAGCCCGTCGGCCAGCACCCGGCCGGTGTCCGGCCGCAACAGGCCCGCCAGGGCGCGCAGCACCGTGGACTTACCGCAGCCGGAGGGTCCGGTGAGGATCAGGATCTCGCCCGGTCGCACCGTCAGCGACAGGTCGGTGATCACCGGCGCGCCCGTGTACGAGAGCCCGACCCGGTCCAGGGTCAGATCGATTCCGGCGGTGCTCATTTCACGGACTCCTCGCCTCGGGGCAGCCAGTGGGTGACGCGCCGCCCGAGCAGTTCCACGGCGGCGGAGGTGGTGTAGCCGAGCACCCCGATGGTGATGATGCCGACGAAGACGCCCGGGTAGTCGACGATGGTGTACGCCTGCCAGGTGCGGTAGCCGACACCCAGCCGGCCCGAGATCATCTCGGCCGAGACCACGCAGATCCAGGCCACGCCGATGCCGGTCGACAGTCCACCGAAGACGCCGGGCAGGCTGCCCGGCAGCACGACTCGCCACAGCACGTCCCAGCGCGTCCCGCCCTGTGTCCGCACCGATTCCTCCCAGATGACCGGCAGCGCGCGCACCGCGTGCCGGGTGGCGACCATCACGGGGAAGTACGCGGCCAGGAAGGTGATGAACACGATTCCCGTCTCGTCGTCGGGGAACAGCAGAATGGCGACCGGCACGATGGCGATGGCCGGAATCGGCCGGGCCAGCTCGGTGAGCGGCCCCAGCGTGTCGGCGATCCACCGCGAACGCCCCAGCGCCACACCGGATGCCACCCCGGCCACGGCCGCCAGCCCGAATCCGGTGAGGATCCGGACGAGCGACTGCCCGAGATCGAGATAGTAGGTGTCGGTCCCCAGCTGATGGTGAAATGCCCGCACGATCTGCGTCACGGTCGGCAGGGTGTCGAACCGTACCCAGAGCCGAAGGTGGGAGGCCGTCAGGAACTGCCAGACACCCACCGCGACCAGCACAGACAGTGCGCGCACCAGGCGCGACCGCCATACCGTCCGGCCGGCCCCGGAGCCGGCCGCGCCCACCGCCCGTGCGGGTGCGGCGGCGGACGACGCCGGACGGGCCGCTACCGCCGTGGTCGCGATCATCGTCCAACTCCGTTGCGCCACCGCATGCTTCGGCCGGATTCGGCCGTTCGCCGCCGACCCGGGATCACGGCGTTCCGCGGCCGGGCGCTCACGGCCGGACCTCGCTGATCGCCTGGTCGTAGGAGACCGTCGCACCCGACGGGTGCCGGCCCAGGTAGCGCTGCACGGCCGACGCGGTCGTGAAGGGCAGGTAGGTGTCGCCGTCGCGGACCCACAGCGCCTTGTCGGCGAACCAGCGGGTGCCGAGTTCGGCATCCGGCACGTAGGCGGCGCGGACCGTCTTCCCCTGTGCCCGCGCCTGTTTGATCGCGCGGAGCAGGCTGGTGGGGTCGGCGGCGGGCTGGGTGACGTCCTGGCCGGTGAGCCAGATCTCGCCGGCCAGCGCCGGATTGTCGGCAGCCCGGTTGGCCACCGGATCGGTGCCGGCCACGGGCGCGGGGTTGGTGGTGCGGGCCAGCTCCGCGTCGTAGTTCAGGCCCCGTTCCGCGAACGCCTGCTTCAGCGCGGCCGGGTCGACGAACCTGTCGATGTCGAGGTCGGCGAAGTCGCCGATCGACTTCAGGTACGGCACATCACCTTTGAACGCGGCGATGAGCGAGGGCTTCAGCGTGGTGTCGAAGGAGGTTCCGCCCGGCCCGTTGTACAGGTACACGACCTCCGGGGACAGCCCGGCGTTGTCGGCGACCACCTGCGCCGCTTCCAGGGGGTGCTGGTGGATGAAATCGGTGGCGTCCAGCTGGGCTTGCAGGAAGGCATCGAGCACCTCGGGATGCTGCGCGGCGTAGTCGCGGCGGGCGACCACGCCGTGGAAGGTCGGGACGTTCAGTTCCGCGCCGTCGTAGAGCAGCCTGGCCTTGTTCTGGAAGACCAGCAGCCCGGGCCAGGCCACGAACTGCGACAGCGCCGCCACCTGCCCGGATTCCAGTGCGGAGGAACCGATCTGGGGTTGCTGATTGAGCACCTCGACTCCGGACTTCGGGTCGATGCCCGCGCGGGTCAGCGCCTGCACCAGGGTGCCGTGCCCGGCGGAGCCCACGCTGGCCGAGATCTTCTGACCGGCCAGGTCGTTCAGGGATTGCGCCTTGGAGTCGGGCGCGACCACCACCATGTTGAGCGCGCCCTTGGGGTTGTAGCCGGTGATCGAGACCAGCTCGGTCTTCGACCGCTCGCTCGCCTGGGTACGGGAGCCATTGATGAGCAGCGGATAGTCGCCCATCGAGCCGATGTCGATCTTCTCGGCCACCATCTGCGCGGTGATGGGCGCGCCGGTGTCGTAGTCCTGCCATTCCACCGCGTACTTCTTGCCGCCCCCGGCACTCAGGGCGTTCAGGCGCTGTTCCAGAAAGCCCTTGGCCTTCAACAGGGTTCCGGCGGTGACGGTATTGATGGTCTTGGACTGATAGCCGATGACGACCTTGACGGTGTCACCGTCGCCGGTGCTCTCGAGCGAGCAACCGGACGCGGTCAGGGCGAGGGCGGCGGCCAGAGCGGCCAGAGCGGGGCGGTACTTCATGGGTTTTCCTCAACGCAGCAGGTAGGGCATGTTGACGGTGACGGCGCCGGTGGGACAGCGGGCTGCGCAGGGGCCGCAGTACCAGCACTCGTCGACGTGCATGTATGCCTTGCCGTTGTCCGGGTTGATCGCCAGCGAGTCCAGCGGGCAGATCTCCACGCACAGCGTGCAGCCCTGGATGCACAGCGATTCGTCGATGGTCACGGGCACGTCGGCCCGGTGCTCGACCACAGCCATCTAGATCAACCTCCAGTCGGTGCCCGCTTCGGCACCCGGTGAGCGCTCCGGTGGCCGGATCAGGCTGCCGCGCATGGTGATCCGGTCTCCGCGCATGCGGATGTATTCCAGGTCGACCGGGCGGCCGTCCTCGAGTTTGGTGAGCCGCTCGAGCAGCAGCAGCGCGCCGCCCTCCGGCATCTGCAGGGTCATGGCCGAGTGGGCGTCGGCGGTGATGGCCTCGAGCGCGAGATCGGCGGATCCGAGTGGGCCGCCGC
The DNA here is from genome assembly GCF_042754245.1 of Nocardia sp. NPDC059228. Lineage (NCBI taxonomy): Bacteria > Bacillati > Actinomycetota > Actinomycetes > Mycobacteriales > Nocardiaceae > Nocardia > Nocardia sp. NPDC059228. Next base: position 115,716 of record NZ_JBHZAL010000023.1, read on the forward strand.
TGATCTGCTCGATGAGGGCGAAGACGTCATTGCTCTCGAGGTCGCGGGTGACGACCTCGTCGCCGATGTCGGGGGCCAGATAGGTGAGGTCCAGGCTCAGCGGCAGGTCGCCGAGGTACCGCAGACGCTCGATGTACACAGCCTGTTCGCCGGGTTCGAGCCGCAGCTTGCGGGCGACCGCGGGCGGCGGCGGCAGCCGCCGGGCCGCACGCACCTCATTGCGGACCTCGCCGTGTCCGCGCAGGGTCTCCTTCAGACCGAGCAGGGCGTCGAGTCCGTGGTCGTATTTGCGCTGGGCCACATGGGTGCCGATCTTCGGGGCACGTTCGATCAGGCCCTCGTCCTTGAGCAGCGCGAGGGCGTCGCGAACCGTGTTCCGCGACACCGCGAATTCGCCGGCCAGCTCGTGTTCCGGGGACAGCGCCCCCTCGAACGCGCCCGCGTGAATCTGCTGACGCAGCACATCCGCCACCTGACGGGCACGATCGGCCCGGCGCAGGGGTGCGCGCAGCGGTACCGGTTCCGGCGACACCTCGACTCCTCTCAACGCCTTTGACCTGTGGTTTCAGAACTGTAGAGGCGCTGCGGGAGGGCATCGGGGCACTCACCCGAGGGCCGCGCGGGGGGTGCGTTTCTACGCCGCCCGGCCGTGCGCGCGGCCTGCCGAAATGCCGGTGATTCGAGCTATTGCGCCACCGCGACCGCGGGTGGAGGACTTGGAATCACGCTGAGCGGAATGCGTGCACCGGACCCGGGTCCGGAGTGGGGTCGGGGCAGGCCCGCTTTCTCGAGATGCGGGACGGCGACGTGGCGTGCACCACATTTTCCGGCGGCTCGGCACGACCGCGTCGGTGGCGTGAAATATCAACCGGTACAAAAGATTCGGCCGTACGGCAGGTTGTTCGGAGGGTTTGCAGCCGAGGCGGGCCGACAGGCCCGGGGCTGCCGGGACGGACGCGCGCGCCTTCCGTTCGTCGTGATCGGAATGATACTTTGATCCTATGTCTGCCAGTCGCCCTCTCTCCGCGCCGCGGGTCACCTACGTGACCATCGCGCTGGGCGTTCGGCTGCCGCGGCAACGGGAACTGTGTTGTCCCTGCCGTCGCGCAGCCGAGTTCTGACCCGGATCGTTCAAGCATCACCGCCCATCCGGATCCGGGTTCCTCGCTGCACCGCTGATTCCTCCATGTAGGCATTCGTCCCCCTGTCGGCAGGCGGGACCGCAGCAAGGATTGCGAAAAGTGTCCAGCCCCACGCTCGAACGTCCCCATACCGCCGTCTCCACCGCGACCGCACGGCTGGCTCCGGCCCGCCCGGCGGTGCCGCCGGAGCTGCGCATCACCGACAATCCGGCGGCCGCCGTGCTGCGCGCCGCCACCCGCGGACCCATCTTCCGCGATATCGCCGCACAGGCCACGGGTCTGAGCATCGCCACCGTGAATCGCCAAGTGTCCGCTCTGCTTTCGGCCGGACTGCTGCGCGAGCGCGCCGATCTGACCGCGTCCGGCGCGGTGGGCCGCCCGCGGGTGCCGTTCGAGGTCGACACCGACACCTACGTGACGCTGGGTGTGCACATCGGCTTCACCGTCACCCGCATCGTGGCCGCGGACCTGTCCGGTCGCATTCTGGGCGGACTCGAAATCGCCACGCCCCAAACGGGTCAGGACGCGGCGCTGACCATAGTGGCCCGCAGCGCCAAGGCGTTCCTGGACCGGCTGCCGCGGCGGCGGCCGCTGTGGACCGGCGTGGCGCTGGCCGGGCGGGTGGATCCCGCCGCGGGCGTGGTGGACCATCCCCGCCTGGGCTGGCAGGCCGCGCCGGTGGCGGCGGTCTTCAGCAGCGTGCTGGATCTGCCGGTCTCGGTGTCTGCGCACGTCGAGGCGATGGCGGCGGCGGAGCTGCTGCTCACCCCGCGCGAGCCGGGCGAGGAGTCGCGACCGGGCAGCAGCCTGTTCGTCTACGCCCGCGAAACGGCCGGTGTGGCAGTGACATTGCACGATCGGGTGCACACGCCCGCCAACGGCCCCGGCTCGATCGCTCACCTGCCGACCGGCGCGGAGGTGGATTGCACCTGCGGCCGGCGCGGCTGCCTGGAGGCGGCCATCGGTGAGCGCGCCCTGCTGGAGCGCGCGGTGCGCAAGGGCGTGCTGCCCAAGCCGGAGGCCCCGCGCCGCCCGGCGATCACCGATCTGTACCGGGCCGCGGACTCGGGGAACGCCGCCGCCCGTGACCTGCTCGTCGAGCGGGCCGAGATCCTGGGCCGCACCGCGGCTCTGGTGCGCGACATGTTCAATCCGGACCGGGTGGTGCTGGGCGGTCAGGCGTTCACCGGCTGGCGGCCCGGCATGGAGCGGGTCGCCAAGGCCTTCGCGGATTCGACCACCCTGCCCGCGGCGGATCTGCGGATCAGCCGATTCGGCGGCCGGGTGCAGGAATTCGCGGCGGCGGTGACGTCGGTGAGCGTGTTCTACGCCGATCCGCTGTCGGCCATGCGCCGGGCCACCCGGGCCCGCTAGCCCGATACGACGAAATCCCCGCCGGTGCGTCCGGCGGGGATTTCCTTGTGGCCGAAGGGGGTCGGGCCGGACGGTCCACGGCCCGGCCCGGCCCCCGGTCCCGCAAGCACGCGAGGCCCTTGCGCGCACTGCGGGTTTCCCCGCCGCCCGCCCCGGAGTCCCCTTCCGGGCGGGCGGCGGTGGTCTCAGGCGGCCCGCACCTGCGGGGACAGTCCCCACTCGCGAGCCAGCAGGCGATGGGAGTCCACCCGGCTTTCATGGTCGAAAGTCACGCTGGTGACCAGGATTTCGTCCGCCCCCGTGAGCCGTTGCAGGGCGCGCAGGCGTTCGGCGACGGTGGCCGGGGAGCCGACGAACTGGGTGGTGACCCGGTCGTCGACCAGACGGCGCTGCTGGTCGGACAGCGGCGGCGCGGTGTCGGGATCGAGGTATTCCGCCGCGCCCGCACCGCTGCGAATGCTGTAGACCCAGTGGCCATAGGTGGCGGCCAGGTGCTGGGCGGTGGCGTCGTCCGCGGCGACCACCACATCGGCGGAGACCACCAGGTACGGGCGCGGGAAGCGGGCGGACGGGCGGAAGGCCGCGCGGTAGGCCTCGACGGTCTCCACGACGGTGCCCGGCGAGACGTGATAGTTCGCCGCGAACGGCAGCCCCAATCGCCCTGCCAGCTGGGCGCTTTCACCACCGCTGCTGCCGAAGAGCCAGGGCTGCACATCGGCTCCCTCGCCGGGCACGGCGTGCAGCTCGACGCCGTCGGGCGTGACATAGGTGCCGTCGAGCAGCGCGAGAATCTCGGCGATCTGCTCGGTGTAGGGCAGCGGTTGCGCGCCCGGCAGGTGCAGCGCGCCCAAACCCGCTCGCACCCTGGAGAAGTCGAGCAGCTGGCCGGGGAAGAACGGGGGCGGGATGACCACGCCGTCGCGGACCTCGGTGGGGCGATCCGGTGCGGGGACCGGCGGCACACCCGCCGACCGCACCTGGTCCGCACGGTGACCGGAGCGCCCCAGCCCCAGATCCAGGCGGCCCGGGTAGAGGGCGTCGATGGTGCCGAACGCCTCCACCACCGAGATCGAGGTGTGGTGCCCGAGCTGCACGGCCGCCGACCCGACACGAATGGATTCGGTTGCGGCGGCGATCAATCCGATCAGCGTGGTCGGCGCGGCGCCGGCCACCTTCACGAAGTGATGCTCGGCGACCCAGAACCGGTGGTAGCCCAGGCGTTCGGCCTGCTGGGCCAGGTCGATACTGTTGCGCACCGCCTGCTGCGGCGTGGAGCCCGCGCTGATCGGGGCCAGGTCCAGGACGGATAGCGGAATGGTCATGCGGTGTGCTCCTTCCGCGGATCCTGTTCGCCCGCTTCGACGGCCAGCGGGAGCCGGTTCTCGGCCGGGGCGACCGGGCAGGTGGCGTAGTCGGTGAACGCGCAGGGCAGATTGACCGCCCGATTGAAGTCGAGGACCACGGTGCCGTCGGCGGCGGGCCGGGACAGATCCAGCCGCCGCACGCCGCCGTAGGTGGTGACGCCGCTGGTTGCGTCGGTGAAGAGCACGTGCAGGCCGCGCGTCTGGTTGCCGAAAACGACGAGTTGCCGCTGCTCGCCGCCCAGTTCGACGGTCACGGTGCCGGTGGCGGTGTGGTGGTGTTCGAGGCCCTCGACCACCGCACCGGTGGTGACCACCCGGGCCACCTCGAAGGGTTCGAACCGGCCGGTCACGACCCAGGCCGGATCCGGCCGGTAGACCGGGATCTCGGTGAAGGCCGCCAGGGCCGGCGACGCCGGATCGTGGACACGCAGCGCGAACTGCCCGGTCCGGCGGATCACCTCGATGACACGGTCACCGGTGCGGACCTCGAGCCCCGGGGCGCCCTCGCCCGGGGTGAGCACCGCCGAACCGGCGAGTGCCGCGCCGTTCAGCAGCAGCTGCCCGGCCTCCTCGGATTCCACTGTCACATGGACGTTCTCGCCGTCGGCGCGCCAGCGGCCGGGCAGGCCGTCGACGGTCTCGTCGTGCTCCCCGAGCCAGTGCAGGCCGGTCAGGCTGAGCCAGCCCAGCGGTTGACGGGCCCAGGCGGCTCGTTCGGCGCGGAACGCGGCCCACTGCTGGTCGAATTCGGTGGCGGTGGCGGTCATGAGGCGCGGACTCCTTCGGTGCCGTGGTGAGGGTGGCGCAGACCCAGGTGGTCACGCAGGGTCGCGCCGGTGTACTCGGTGCGGAAGCTGCCCAGGGACTGCAGTTCCGGGACGACCTTCTCGACGAACTCGTCGAGACCGGTCGGTGTGAGATGCGGGACCAGCACGAAACCGTCGGCGGCATCGGACTGGACGTAGTGGTCGATCTCGGCGGCCACCTGCCGGGGCGTGCCCACGAACTGCTGGCGGGCGGTGGTCGCGATGATGAGCTCGCGAATGGAAAGCTGCTCGGCCTCGGCCCTGGCCCGCCACGCCGCGGCGATGGCGCGCGGATCGCGAGCGTGCCGGACCCTGCCCCGGGTGATGTTCACATCCTCGGCCGGATCGATGTCCGGCAGCGGGCCGTCCGGGTCGTAGGCGGAAAGGTCACGGCCCCAGACCTGTTCGAGGAAGGCGATGGCGGTCTGCGGCGTCACCTGCTGCCGGCGGATGTGGCCGGCGCGTTCGGCCGCGTCGGCCGCGGTGTCACCGAGCACGAACCCGGCCGCGGGCAGGATCTTCAGATCGTCGCGACCGCGGCCGTACTTGGCGAGCCGGTCCTTCACATCCCGGTAGAACCGCTGCCCGTCCTCGAGCTCGCCGTGCGCACTGAAGATGACATCGGCCTTGGCGGCGGCGAATTCGCGGCCCTCGTCGGAGTCGCCGGCCTGGATCTGCACCGGATGGCCCTGCGGACTGCGCGGCAGCACGAACCGGCCGTCGATCTCGAACTGATCGCTGCTGAAGTGCACCTCGGGCACCGGCCGGCCGAAAAACCCGCGCTCCCGGTCGATCACGAGGGCATCGGCGGGCCAGCTGTCCCACAGCGCGCGGGTGGCGTCGACCACCTCGTGCGCGCGGGTGTAGCGCTTGGCGTGCTCCAGATAGCCGCCGCGCCGGAAGTTCTCACCGGTGAAGGCATCCGAGGAGGTCACGGCGTTCCAGGCGGCGCGGCCGCCGGACAGGTGGTCCAGCGTCCCGAATTGCTTCGCCAGCTCGAAGGGTTCGTTGTACGTGGTGTTGATGGTTCCGGCCAGGCCGAGCCGGTCGGTGACCGCGGCCAGCGCATTGAGCACCGTGAGGGTGTCGGGGCGGCCCACCACGTCCAGGTCGTGGATGCGGTCGCGGTGTTCGCGCAGGCGCAGGCCCTCGGCCAGGAAGAAGAAGTCGAACAGCCCGCGCTCGGCGGTGCGCGCCAGGTGCACGAAGGAGTCGAAGTCGATCTGGCTGCCCGAGTCCGGGTCGGTCCAGACGGTGTGATGGTTGACGCCCGGGAAGTGGGCCGCCAGGTGAATCTGCTTGCGTATCCGCTGATCCGGCATGATGGCTCCTCAGGCGTGGGCGGTGACGTGCGCGCCACCGGCGTAGCGGCCGGCCGGACGCGGCAGGCCCAGACGCTCGCGCAGGGACGGGGTGAGAGCGGGCAGGTGCGGCAGGGCGGCGGCCAGCGCCAGCGGGCGCAGCACCACACCGTCTGCCGCGCAGTCGCTTTCGACGCGGCGCAGCAGGTCGCGGAGTTCGGCGGCGGTGCCGATGTGGAATACCGTCGCCGGGGCCGGGGTGGCGATCCAGTCCTCGAGCTGGGCGACGTCGGCGGCGGCCGCGTCCACGGTGTCCGCCAGCTGGACGTCGATATCGAGCAACACCCGGACCCGGTTGGGATCGCGCCCGGCGGCGGCGACCGCGGAGCGCAGTTCGGCGCGGGTGGCGGCGGCGGTCGCGAGATCCGGTGCGGCAATGCGGATCAGGTCGGCGCGGTGCACGGCCACCCGGGTGCTGTGCGGATCGGCCGCGCGCACCGCCACCGGCGGCTGCCCCTGCGGCGGACGCGGGGTGATCGACGGACCCTTCACCGAGAAGTGCTCACCGGCGAAGTCGATGTAGTGCAGTTTGTCGCGGTCGATGAAGCGGCCGGTGGACGTATCGCGGATCTCGGCGTCGTCCTCCCAGCTGTCCCACAGCCGCGACACCACCTCGACGGCCTCGTCCGCCTCCCGCCAGCGGGAGCGGTCGTCCTGCTCCGGTTTGCGGCCGAACACGGCCGCCTCCCCCGCCGAGACCGTGACCTCCCAGCCCGCCCGGCCCTTCGTGGCGAAGTCCAGGCTGGCAATGGCCTTGGAGAGGTGGAAGGGCTCGGTGTGGGTGACCGACGCCTGCGGGATCAGGCCGATGCGCCGGGTCTGCGCGGCGGCGCGCGCGGCCACCGCCACGGCGTCCAGGCGGCCGATCGCCCCCGCCGGTTGCAGGGTGAATCCGTCGGGCAGGAATGCGAGATCGAGGCCCGCGTCCTCGGCGGCCCGCAGCACGCCCACCCAGTAGCGGGCATCGAAGAGGTCCTCGGCGCGGGAGTCGGCGCGCCGCCAGGAGGCCGGGTGCACGCCGGTGCCGGACAGTTCCAGGCCCAGCAGCAGCGGAGGGAGATGCGGCATCAAGCTGTCCTTTCGAGCGGAAGGGGGACCTCGGGCGGGGTCGCCCGGGGGACGGCCGCGAGCAGCTCGCGGGTGTAGTCGTGCTGCGGATTGCCGAAGAGCTCGGCCGTGGTGGCGGTTTCGACCACACACCCCTGGCGCATGACGGCTACGCGGTCGGCCAGGCGGCGGACCACGGCCAGGTCATGGGAGATGAACAGGTAGGCCAGGTCCAGGTCGGTCTGCAGTCGTTCGAGCAGATCCAGGATCTGGGCCTGCACCGAGACGTCCAGGGCCGACACCGGTTCGTCGAGGACGAGCAGGTCCGGGCGCAGGGCCAGGGCGCGGGCGATGGCGACGCGCTGCCGCTGGCCGCCGGAGAGTTCGGCGGGGCGGCGATCCAGGTAGGCGCCCGGCAGCGCGACCTGGTCCAGGAGTTCGGCGGCCGTCGCACGACGGGACCGGCGATCGCCGATTCCGTACGCCTGCAAGGGTTCCGACACGATCGTGCCGATACTCAGCTTGGGGTTCAGCGACACGTACGGGTTCTGATAGACGACCTGGATGCGGCGGCGGAGCGCACGCAGCCCGGCCCCTGTCAGCGCGGTGATGTCCTGCCCGTCGAAGGTCACGGTGCCCGCGTCCGGTGCGGCCAGCCGGGCGATGATGCGGGCGGTGGTGGACTTGCCCGAACCGGATTCGCCGACCACGGCCAGGGTTTCGCCGCGATTGATCTCCAAGGAGACGTCGTCGACCGCGGTGACTGTGAAATCTCTGGTGACACGGAAGGATTTGCGCAGCCCGGTTGCCGACACCAGCGGTGTCGCGGGCTCGCGGACGGGTCGCGGATGCCGATCCCGGTCAAGGGTGGGGGCGGCGGCGATCAACCGCTTCGTGTACTCGTGCTGTGGATTGCCGAGTACCGCTGCCGCCGTGCCCGTTTCGACGATCAGTCCGTTCTGCATGACCGCGATGCGGTCCGCGCGTTCGGCGGCCACCGCCAGGTCGTGGGTGATGAGCAGGACCGCCGTACCGGATTCCGCGGTGCGCTGCGCGAGGTGGTCGAGAATGCGGCGCTGCACGGTGACGTCGAGAGCGCTGGTCGGCTCGTCGGCGATCACCAGTTCGGGGCCACAGGCCAGGGCGATGCCGATCAGCACGCGCTGGCGCTGGCCACCGGACACGTCCTGGGGATATTGTCCGGCCCGCACCTCCGGCCGATCCAGCCCGGCCTGCTCCAGAATCCGCACCGCCTCGAGCCGGGCGGTGCGGCGATCCGCCCGGCCGTGAATGCGCAGCACCTCCCCGACCTGATCACCGATGCGCAACACCGGATTCAGCGAGGTACCCGGGTCCTGCGGGATCAGGCCGATGCGCGCACCCCGGATCCGTTGCAGCGCCCGCTGCGAGGCGTGCTCGAGGCGCTCCCCGGCGAAGCCGATCGCACCCGCCGTGATCCGGCCGCCGTTCAGCAGCCCGATCACCGCGTGCGCGAGAGTCGACTTGCCCGAACCGGATTCGCCCACCAGCGCGACCGTCTCACCGCGCCGCACCTCCAGCGAGACACCGCGCACGGCAGCCGTCGTCCCGGTACTGCCCCGGTATTCGACCTGCAGCCCCTCGATGCTCAACAGCAGATCGGTCATCGGACACCGTCCTTCTGCAGTGCCCGGGCAATCCGCTGGGTGGACAGCACCAGCACGACGATCACCAGCCCGGGCATGGTCGTCAGCCACCACGCGGTGGCCAGGAACCCGCGGCCGTCGGACACCAGCGACCCCCACTCCGGCGTCGGCGGCACCGCGCCATAGCCGAGGAAGCTCAGCGAGGCCACGAACAGCACCGCGACCCCGAAGTCCACCGCCGCCAGCGCCGCCACCGGACCGTAGGCATTGCGCAGCACATGACGGAACAGCACGGTGTGCCAGCGCACCCCGGAGGCGAAGGCCGCCTCCACATACGGGGCCCGCCGCACCCGCAGCACCTCGCCCCGCATCACCCGCGCGAACCGGGCGATGAGCGAAACACCCACGGCGATGGCCACATTGCGGGTGCCCAGCCCCAGCACGGTGATCATGGCGAGCGCGACCAGCAGATCCGGTATGGACAGCAACACATCGACCACCCGCATGATCGCCGTGTCCACCGCGCCGCCCGCCGTGCCCGCCACCAATCCCAGTAGCGAGCCCGCGATCAGCCCGAGCAGCACCGCGAACACGGTCGCGCTCACCGAGAGACCGGTTCCGTGCACCACGCGGGCGTACAGGTCCCGGCCGAGATTGTCGGTCCCGAACCAGTGCCCCGCGCTGGGCCCGCGCAGCTTCTGCGCCGGCACGCCGCGCAGGGGATCGCTCCCGGCGAAAACCGCCGGGGCGACCGCCCATGCCAGCACCAGGAGCACCACGGCACTCGCCGCCAACAGTCCGAGATTTCCGCGTACCCACGCCACCGCGCGCCGCATCGGGACGATCGGCAGCGAGGGCGTATCCGACAGCGCCACAGCGTCAGACATGATCGGGCCACCTACCCTCGTACGACCGTCGACTCGGCGCGGGTGCCGGCCACGACACCAGAACCTCACGCATCGGACGCCTCCTCTGCGCCGACCCAGTAGGCGATGCCGGGATCGAGAAGCGGGTGGGCCAGGGTGATGACTCGCAGCCGGGAGCGTGGGCCGGAGGGGACGCGCAGGTGGTCGCGCAGGTTCCGGATCAGGTGAGCGGGCAGAAGGTCAGACATGGGCGCGCTCCTTGCGGGTATCCCGGTGCGCCACACGGGGATCCAAGAGTGGATAGGCGAGATCGATGAGGAGGTTGACCGAGACGAAGACCAGCGCGGCGAACACGACGATGCCCTGCACCACCGGAATGTCCTGGTTCAGCACCGATTCCTGGGTGAGGCGGCCCAGTCCCGGCCGGGAGAACACGGTCTCGGTGACGACCGAGCCCGCCAGCACCTGGCCGACCCACAGGCCCGCCACCGTGAACGCGGGGGTCGCGGCGGGCCGCAGCACATGACGCAGCTGCACCCACCAGCGCGACGCGCCCTTGGCGAAGGCGACCGCCACGAACGGCTGCCGCCAGGTGGCGACCAGGCTGCTGTAGAGCACCTGGGCGATCACCGCGCCGACCGGAATGGCGATGGTGACCGCGGGCAGGATGGTGCCGCTGAACCCGGTCCCGCCGAGCGCGGGCACCAGCCGCAACCGGAACGAGAACAGCTGCAGCAAAAGCAATCCCACCCAGAAGCCGGGCATGGAAGCCCCGATCGGCGGTAGCGCGGTGAGCAAGCCGCGCAGCCAGGGCCGCTCGGTGTAGGCGGCGGCCAGGGCGAGCCCGGTGCCGCCGAGCACCGCCAGCAGCAGGCCGAGCCCGGCCAGCGCGAGGGTCGAGGGCAGCGCCTCGGCCACGGCGCGGGCGACGGTCTGGCCGCTGAAGATGGAATGGCCCAGGTCACCGCGCACCGCGTGGGTGAGCGCCGTCCAGTATTGCGTCCAGAGCGGTTGGTCCAGGCCGTATCTGGCCCGCATCTCCGCGATGGCCGCCGCGTCCACGGGGGTGCCGGTGGCGGTATTGGCGGCTATCTCCACCGGATCGCCCGGCAGCAGGTACAGCACCACGAACGACAGCGTGAACGCCGCCCACAGCACGCCTACCGCCTGAAGTACCCGTCCGATCACGTAGCGGCCCATGGAATTATCGCTTCAGCCAGGTGTCGTGGAACTGCAACCGGGCCGACGCCTCGAACTTCACCCCGGCCACGCCCTTGCCCACGCCGATGGCCTGGGACAGTTCGATGGTCGGAATCCACAGGCCCTGATCCAGCACGGCGGACTGGGCGTCGCCGATGATGCGGACCCGCGCGGCCGGGTCGGTGGCCGACAGCTGCTGGGCGAGCAGGGAGTCCAGCGGCTCGGCCGGGCCGCGGGCGTTCAGGTTGCGCTGGTCCACCGCGAAGGTGGTGCGCAGGATGTCGCCGTCGGCACGGGTGGAGTTGTAGTAGTCGAAGTCGAAGTCCTTGTTGTTCTGGCGCACATTCGATTCCGCCGCCGACAGCGGCTCCAGGCGGAGATCGAATCCGACCGCCTTCAATTGCTGCTGGGTCAGTTCGAGGATGGCCTGATTACCCGCGAAGACCGCGGAGAAGATGACGCCCGCGGCGAGCCGCTGGCCGTCCTTGACCCGGATCCCATCGGCGCCGGGCACCCATCCGGCCTGGTCGAGGAGCTTCTTCGCCGCGTCCGGGTCGTACTTCACGCGGGATGAAAGATCCACATACCCCGGGGTTTTCGAGGCGAGCACGCTGGTAGCCGGTTTGAACTGCGGGCCCAGCACGGTGTCCACCAGTTCCTTGCGATCGAGGGCGGGCACCAGCGCCGCCCGCACCGCCGGGTCCCGCAGCGGTCCGCGGGTGACATTCACCTGGAGGCCGAACGGCACGCCCGGATTCGCGGTGAACTGCACCCGGCCGCCACCCGCTTCGATCTGCGAAACATCTTGCGGCAGCGCGTCACTGACGGCATCGAGCTGACCGGAAGCGAGACTGCCGGTGCGGACGCCCGACTCCGGGACCACGGTGAACACGATCTTGTCCAGGTACGCCTCACCCTGGCCGGCGAAGACCGCAGAGCCCCAGGCGTATCCGGCGCGCTTGGCCAGCGTGGCCGAGGCGTTCTGCTTCCATTCCGCGTAGGTGAACGGGCCGCTGCCGATATTCGCGCCCAGGCAGCGGTCGTCGGCGGGCTTGGCGACCGTGGCGTCGGACTGGATACCCAGCTGCGGCGTCGACGTCGCCTGCAGGAACTGGGCATTCGGCGCCGCGAAGTCCACCCGCACCGTGCGCGGATCCACCACCGTGCTGCCGGCGTATCCGGCCAGGTAGCTCGCGGCCAGCGGCGCCTTGGCCCCGCCGAGCGCGACGATGGAATCGAAGTTCTTGCGCACCGAGTCCGCGGTGAGCGGGGTGCCGTCGCTGAAGGTAATGCCGTCCTTCAGGTGGAACGTGAACGACTTGCCGTCCGGGGAAACCGTCCAGCTGTCGGCCAGCCACGGCTTCAGCGCACCGGTGTCCGGGTCCTGATCGACCAGGGAGTCGACAACCTGCCGGGTCACGTAGATGGTCTGATTCGTGCCGGACTGCGCGGGATCCGAGCAGGTCGGGGCCGACGACAGACCGTAGCGCAGGGTGCCGCCCGACTGCGGCGGGCCCGACGGCTCGCCATTGCCGCCGGCGGTACCGCCGCCACCGCACGCGGTCAGCGCGAGGGTGGCGGCCAGCGCGCCCGCGAGCGCCAGGGGACGGGCCGCGCGGGCGGCGAGGGGCTGATTCATGCGGGGTCTCCGGACGGGTAGCGATCGCCGCCCAGCGGGCGGCTCGGAATGCGGTGGCGCAGTTCGGATGCGACCTCGGCCTGGAACAGCTCGAGGCTCTCGCGATGCTGAGCCTCGGTGCGGCCGTCGGCGTCGGCGCTCAGGTGGATCACCTCGTGGCCGAACCGCTCGTGGTAGCGGCTCACCTTGTCCAGCACCTGTTCCGGGCTGCCGATGAGCGCGGAGGAGCGTTCGGCGAAGTCCTCCACCGTCTCGAAGACGATGGGTACGCCGAACTTCCGGGCCACGGCCCGACGGGCCTCGAAGACCGGGCGATACAGGTCCACGGCCTGCTGCGAGGTGCGGGTCACCAGAAAGCCCGCCGTACCCGCGCCCACCAGCGCCTCGGCCGGATCGTGCCCATAGGCCGCCCAGCGTTCCCGGTAGTGGTCCACCAGTTCCGCGTACGGCTCGATCGGATAGGTGACATTCGCCGAGAACAGCGGATCCCCGTGCAGCGCCGCGTAATCCGCGGATTCCCGGCTGGTCGCGCTGCCGTGCCAGATGCGCAGGCGCGGCTGCAGCGGCCGGGGCAGCGCCTTGGCCTCGGTGAGCGCCGGCCGGAAGCGGCCGGACCAGGTGACACTGTCGCTGTCCCAGAGCTTGCGGAACAGCTCGTAGCCCTCGCGGTTGCGATCCCACTGGTCATCGGTGGTGACGTGGAACAGCTTGGCCTGCGCCGCGCCATTGCCCTTGCCGATGATCAGTTCCAGGCGCCCGTCGGAGAGGTTGTCCAGAGTGGAGTAGTCCTCGAACGCGCGCACCGGATCCAGCAGGCTCAGCGTGGTGACACCGGTGAACAGGGCCAGGCGCGAGGTGACCGCGGCAATATGGCTCAGCACCACCGGCGGGGCGGCGGAGATGAACGGATCCTCGTGCCGCTCCCCCACCGCGAAGCCGTCGTACCCGAGGTCCTCGGCCAGCAGGGCGCTGTCGACCACGCGGCGCAACCGCCGGCGGGGCGTCTCGGCAGTGCCGGTCACCGGGTCCGGGGTGTGCGTGATCAGGGTCAGGAGCAGGAATTTCATGCCGGGACCGCCTCGGTGTCGCCGGAACGCCGGCCGGCGGGGACGTACTTCTCGAACGGGTGCACGTGCCCGACCTCCTTCACGATGTCGCGCGGCAGCGCGGTGTAGCCCGCGGCCGTGTACAGCGCCACGGCCTCCGGCTGACGCGGTCCGGTGGTCAGGTAGATGCGCCGGTAGCCGCGCCGGGCGATCTCGGCCTCGAGCTGCTCGAGCACGAACCGGCCCAGCCCTCGGCGGCGGTGCGCGCTCGACGTCCAGATCCGTTTCAGCTCCGCGGTTTCCGCGTCGAAGCGCTGGAAGGCGCCGCCCGCCACCGGTTCGCCGTCCTCCACCACGATCAGCAGATCGCCGTGCGGCGGCGCGAAATGGCCGGCCGAATAGCCGGTCAGATCCGCGTGCACCTCACCCGGGGTGCGGCCATAGCGGCTGCTGTATTCGATGGCCAGCTCCGCCAGCAGCGGCGCGGCCAGCGGATCGTGCTGTGCGACATGGAATACGGTGCGCGACACGCTCATCCCTTCTTCTTGGGTAGTCCGGGCGGATTGATCCGCGACTGCTGCACGGCCTCGTCACCGAGGCCCCAGCGGTCGAGGACCTGCTTGTAGGTCCCGTGGTCGATGGCGTACTGGATGGCCTGCTGCACGGGGCCGATGAGCCCGTTGTCCTTGCGAGTGAGTGCCGCGATCTCGGCCTGCAGTGCGTCTCCCGCTCCGGACCAGGTGGTGAGCACCTTGTTGCCGGTCGTCGCGGAGTGATACTGCGCTGCCGGGTTGGGGCCCACATAGCCGTCGATCCGGCCGGAGGACAGCGCCAGGTAGTAATCCGAGGATTGCTGGTAGTAGGCGAGTTCCAGCCCGGGCAGCCCCTCGGCCACGTTCCGGTCGTTCCAGGCGACCAGCAGCTGCTCCTGATTGGTGCCGGAACCGACGCCGATCTTCTTGCCGGCCAGCGACTTCCGGTCCTGATAGGTCCAGGTCGAATCCTTCGGCACCTCCAGGGCGATAGTGTCCTTGCGGTAGGTGGCGAAGTCGTACTTCTCCTTGCGCTCCTCGGTGACCGTGACATTGCTGACGAACAGGTCGACCTCGCCCGAGTCGATCTTCACGAAGTTCTGTGACCAGTCCCCGTTCCGGCGCTCCAGCGTCAGGCCGAGAATGTCGGCGATCAGTGTGGCGACATCCACCTCGGAACCGATGACGGTGCGATCATCGGTGGCGTAGAAGCCGAGCGGCGGCGTCGCGCCGACAGTGCCGGTGACCACCAGCGTGCCGCGGTCGCGAATGGCCTGCGGGACCTGCGCGGCAATCGAATCCACCTTGCCGGCGTGAATGCGGCCCTTCTGCTCCGGTGACAGGTCATAGGTCAGGCCGTTCACGCTGCGCGTGTCGCTGGTGCCGCCATCACCCTTGGCACAGCCGCCCGCCAGCAGACCGAGCAGAGTGACGGCGATCAGGACTCTGGTCCGTCTGCGACGGCTTGCCAGGGACATGAGCTTTTCCTTACCTAGTGGGAACACGTCAGAGGACGTGCGCGAGAAAGGCTTTGGTGCGCGGATGCGACGGGTTGTCCAGCACCTGCGCGGGCGGACCCTGCTCGACGATGCGGCCGGCGTCCATCAGCACCACGGTGTCGGCGACCTCGCGAGCGAAACCGACCTCGTGGGTGACGATCACCAGGGTCGAACCACCGCGCGCCAGATCGTTGATGACATCGAGGACTTCACCGACCAGCTCGGGATCCAGCGCGGAGGTGGGCTCGTCGAACAGCACCACCTCCGGCCGCAGGGCCAGCGCCCGCGCGATGGCCACGCGCTGCTGCTGCCCGCCCGACAACCGGCTCGGATACTCGTCCGCCTTGTCCGCCAGGCCGACCCGCGCCAGCAACTCCAATGCCTCGGCGTTCACCTCGGCCTTGGAGCGGCGTTGGGCGGCCACGGGCGCGAGCGCGACATTCTCCCGAACCGTCAGGTGTGGAAAGAGATTGAAGTTCTGGAACACGAATCCGATGCGCGCCCGCTGCCGCAGGATCTCGTGTTCGTGCAGTTCGTGCAGCTTGCCGCCCTTGCGCCGGTAGCCGACCAGCTCGCCGCCGACCCGCACGGTGCCACCGTCCACCTGCTCGAGGTGGTTGATGGTGCGCAGCAGCGTCGACTTGCCCGAACCCGACGGGCCCAGGATCACCGTCACCTCGCCGGGGCGCACCGCCAAGTCGATGCCCGAGAGCACTTCATTGCGGCCGAAGGACTTTCGGATGCCGCGCAATTCGATCGCGTACTCGGTCATCGCCGATCACCGGCCTTCGAACGACGGCCCTTCGAGAAGTGCCGTTCGATAGAGAACTGAACGACGCTCAGCACGGTGGTCAGCAGGATGTACCAGACCGTGGCCACCATGAGCAGCGGCACCACCCGGCCATTGCGGCCGTAGATGACCTGCACCTGATAGAACAGCTCGGCAATCGCCATGGTCGACACGATCGAGGTGCCCTTGAAAAGACTGATCACCTCATTGGCGGCATTCGGCAGAATTCCGCGCATCGCCTGGGGCGCCACGATCGTGAAGAACTGCCGCCGCCACGGCAGGCCCAGCGACCGGGCCGCCTCCCACTGGCCCTCGTCGACCGAGATGATCCCGGCCCGGATGATCTCCGCCGAATACGCGGCCTGATGCAGTGCCAAACCGATGACGGCCGCGGTGAATCCGCTGATCACGCCATTGGTCTGGAATCGCGCGAACTCCGGCCCGAACGGAATGCCCAGCGACAGCGTCTTGTACAGGTAGGCCAGATTGAACCAGAACAACAGCTGCACGATCAGCGGGATCGACCGGAAGGCCCAGACATAGGTCCACGAGATCGCCTGCAGCACCGGGTTCTTCGACAACCGGCCCACGGCCAGCCAGACACCGAGGAAGAAGCCCAGCAGCGTGCCCCAGAAGGTCAGCTCCAGCGTCACCTTCAGCGCCGACAATACCGATTTCGCGGTGACATACTGCGCGAAGGTTCCCCAGTCCCAGCCCGGATTGGTGATCAGCCCGTGCGCGAACTGCGCGACCAGCACCAGCGCGATCGCCGCGGTGACCCAGCGCCACGGGTGGCGGGCGCGGACGACCGGCAGATCCCCGTCGTGGTGTTCGGCTTCGGGCTCCGTCTGCGTGGGCGCCGCCAGCGTACTCATGGATTCGTCCTCCATCGGTCCCGGCGGAAGCACCCGCACCACGTGCGCGGGGGTTGCTGCGATGTCTGCGAGCCGGGTCTCTCGATCGCTCTGGATGGTGTAGACGACACTACGAATTCCGACGGCGCATGTCGCCGGTCACGATCAACGTGAATTCAATTGCATGGCAGTCGTTTTCCGGAATTCCGGTGGAAACGGGGAAATCAGCCCGCGGCCTCGTCGCGGTCGGGGGCCGGGTCGTAGAGGGCGCGGAAACCGCTGCGGTGGAAGACCAGCGGCTCGGAATCGGGGTGCGTGCCGAGCCGGTGCACCCGCAGCAGCACCACCGCGTGATCACCGGCCGGCACCTGTTCGTGCACCGAGGTTTCCAGCCACGCCGTGGCCCCGGCGACGAACGCCGCGTTCCCGTTCCCGGGGTGCAGGTCGACATTGCGGAAGCGGTCTCCCCGCCGCGAGCTCAGCCCGCGCGCCGCCGGTTCCTGCTCGCTGCTGAGCAGGCTCAGGCCCAAACGGCTCGCCTGCTCCAGCCGCGGCCAGGTCTCCGACGAATACTGGATGCAGATCGACACCAGCGGCGGGTCCAGGGAGACCGGCACGAAGGTGCTCGCCACCAGGCCGTACGGTGTCCCGCCGATGCGTGCGCACACGGCCACCACCCCGCTGGGAAAGTGCGAAAAGGTCCGCCGCAGATCGGTCCCGTCGACCGGAGTGAGCGCGGCGGCCGCGCCGTGAATCGAGGTCAGCTCGCCCATTGCCCCACTTCAGCACCGCCGTACGCGCCGCGACAGGATTGCGTTCACCTCGATTGCAAGTCGGCGGCCGCGGTCCCGTTGCGGGACAATGCGAAACCCCCGCCCGGCAGGCGCCGGACGGGGGTCAGAATCCTCGCGATGATTACTTCGGCGCCTCGATGTGCGGCTGGTTGACGGTGACGAAGTAGTTGTACACGGCCGCGATGGCGACCGGCGCGGTCACGAACAGCTGACCCGCGATGGTGCCCAGGAAGCCGACGGTGGCCGCACCCAGAACGCAGCCGCCGAGCGGGCCCAGGCCGAACAGGGTGGCCAGGGCGCCGGTGGCGACCAGACCCACACCGATACCGGCGATGCAGCCGACAGCCGCGCCACCCAGGGCGCCGACCGTGGTGCCGATGGTGGCGCCGGTGGAGATGGTGTCCTTCATACGGTTCCAGGCGGCCTGCTCACGGTCGTAGTCCGACTTCCACGGAGCCTGGTCCTCGTAGGGCAGGTTGATCGGCTTGTAGACCGCGTGATCCATGTCGTACTGCGGGGTGAGGGTCGCGGTGTGGTCGGCGATCTCCGCGGCGATCGGGAACTCGAAGTCGTCGACCCGGAAGTTCAGCGGCAGGCCGGCCAGCACGGTGCCATTGGCAGCCTTGATCTTGAAGGTGCCGTCCTCGACCACCATCGAGCCACCATCGGTGCGGATGATGGTGTTGGTGTCGGAAGTCGTTGCTGCGTAATCGATCACGCCATTATCGGCAGCCGGGGCCGCATTGACGGTGCCGGCGGTGACGCCCATGGCGGCGATGACCAGCGCCGCGGTCGCGGCGAAATTCTTGAAGCGCATTTCCCTTTGTTTCCTCATCAGACAGTCCGCAGGTGTGGACCGAATGATCGAAACGGGCCGACCCGAACGAGATATGGATCCGGGGTGCTGACGCGGTGAACAGTTGAAATGGGAAACCCGCCCGGCCATACGGCCGAGCGGGCTGTCCCGATGAGGTATCAGCTGATGCCTATAGAGCCCCTCGCTCCTATAGAACCGTTAGAACCGCGCCCTTACTTGGCCGGAGCCGGAGCGCTGATGTGCGGCTGGTTGATGGTGGTGAAGTACTGGATCGCGGCGGCGATGGCGACCGGCGCGGTGATGAACAGCTGACCGGCGATGGTACCCAGGAAGCCGACGGTCGAAGCGCCGACGAGGCAGCCGATGAGCGGGCCCGCGCCGAACAGAGCGGCCAGCGGAGCCGACGCCAGGCCGGCGACGCCGAAGCCCAGGACACAGCCGACGGCCGCGGCGCCCAGACCACCGACCAGGGTCGCGACGGTCGCACCCATCGCGATGGTGTCCTTCATGCGGTTCCAGGCGGCCTGCTCACGGTCGTAGTCCGACTTCCAGGGAGCCTGGTCCTCGTACGGCAGGGAGACGTCCTTGACGTTGGCCGGCGTGTAGACCGCGTGGTCCATGTCGTACTGCGGGGTCAGGGTCGCGGTGTGGTCCGAGATCTCCGCGGCGATCGGGAAGGTGAAGTCGTCCACCTGAACCTTCAGCGGCATACCGGCGAGGATGTTGCCGTTGGCGGCCTTGATCAGGAAGTTGCCGTTCTCGACGACCATCGAGCCACCATCGGTGTGGATGATGGTGTTGGTCTCGGAGTTGGTGGCGGTGTAGTTGATCGCGGCATTGTCAGCGGCCGGGGCCGCGTTCACGGTACCGGCGGTGACGCCCAGGGCGGCGACCACGAGCGCGGACACCGCGGCGAAATTCTTGAGACGCATGTGTATTCGGAATTCCTCTTGAGATGAGCAGATGCGCCCCAGGGCAACAAGGTCAGGTGTAGCCCTGGGACGCTGTGATGGAAACCGGCCTTTTCAAACACAACGTGGCACGTCGGTTCCTTGCCGGTGAATCTTTGCCCATCGGTTGCCGAAATGGCCTACTTGGCAGGTGTGAACGGCTGATTGATAGTCGTGAAGTATTGCACCGCAGCGGCAATCGCGACCGGAGCCGTGACGAACAACTGACCGGCGATGGTACCCAGGAAGCCGACGGTGGCCGCCCCCACCACGCAGCCCGCGAGCGGACCCGCGCCGAACAGCGTGGCCAGCGCACCGGTGGCCACCAGACCGGCGGCGCCGCCGGCGATGCAGCCCACCGCCGCGCCACCGAGGCCGCCGACCAGCGTGCCCAGGGTCGCGCCCGCGCTGATCGAGCTGGTCAGGCGGTTCCAGGCGGCCAGTTCCCGGTCGTACTGGGTCTTCCAGGGCGCCTGATCCTCGTAGGGCAGCGCGACCGGCTTGTACACCGCGTGCGCCTCATCGAACTGCGGCGTCAGAGTGGCCGTGCGGTCGTTGATCTCCGCCGCGATCGGGAACTCGAAATCGTCGACCCGGAACTTCAATTCCGTACCGGCGACGGTGGTCCCATTGGCGGCCTTGATCTTCAGCACGCCGTCCTCGACCACCAGTGAACCGGCGTCGGTCCGGATGATCGCACCGGTGTCGGTGGACTGGCCGGTGTAATTGATGGCGGCGTTGTCGGCCTCGGCCGGAGCGGCGTAGGCGGTACCGGCCGTCACGCCGGTAGCCGCGATCACCAATGCCACAATCCCGGTGAATTTCCTCATCTTCATTCTGCTTACTGCTTCCACTGCCGCGAACTGAACTGTCGGCGGCAAGCATTAAGCAACCTCACAGGTTTCTGGAGGTTAAAAACCAGCTTGATTCGATCCGGGCGAACCGGACACCGCTTACTTCGCCTTGGCGGCAGCCTTCGCCTGTTTCTTGAATTCCCGCACCTGAGTGAGGGATTCGGCGTCGGTCACATCGGCGACCGAGCGGCGGGAACCGTCCTCGCCGTAGGCGCCCGCGGCCTCGCGCCAGCCGTTGGCGGTCAGCCCGCGCTGCTTACCCAAGAGCGCCAGGAAGATCCGCGCCTTCTGATCGCCGAAACCCGGCAGCTTCTTCAGCCGCTTCAGGATTTCCTTGCCGTCCGGATCACCCTCGGTCCACAGCGCCGCGGTCGTGCCGTCGTAGTTCTCCACGATGAATCGAGCCAGCTCCTGGACGCGCCGGCCCATGGAACGGCCGTAGCGGTGGATGGCCGGCGGGGTCGCGGCCAGCTCCTCGAATGCCTCGGGATCGGCGGCGGCGATCTTGTGGATATCGAACCCGCCCATGCGGTCGGCGAGTTTCCACGGGCCGCGGAATGCGTGCTCCATCGGAAACTGCTGATCCAGCATCATTCCGACCAACAGGGCGAAATCATCGGTCGAAAGCAGCTCGTCGGCATCGGATTCCTGCGCAATACACAGCGTGCGGCTCACCATGCATCGATCATCCCATTCATCCCCGGTCGCGGTGACGCGGGTCACGGTGGCGCCCCAGAAGGACTAGGCTGCGGCCATGCCCGACACCATGGCTAATTCTTCAGTGCGAGCCGCGGCGCACCCTGCCGCTGGGTCCGGACTGCGACCGGACCGTTTCGACCGCGATGGACAAGACCAGCTCGTCGACGTTCACGATCTACAGGCAGCGCTGCCGGGCATCCGGAGCCTGCGCGCCTGGGCCCACGAGGCCCTGGCCACCCGGCCCGGCGAGAGCGCCGTCGACATCGGGTCCGGCTCCGGGTCGGAGGTACTGACCTTCGCCGACCTGGTCGGCCCCACCGGCACCGCGCTCGGCGTCGAACCCGACCCGCATCTGCGCAGCGCCGCCGAACGCCGTGCCGCCCAGGCCGGATCCGCCGCCAAATTCGTCAGCGGTGACGCCTACGGTCTGCCCGTCGGCAGCGAGAGCTTCGACGTGGCGCTGTGCGAGCGCGTCTTCCAGCATCTCACCGCACCCGCCCGGGCCGCCGGGGAGATCGCCCGGGTGCTGCGCCCCGGCGGGCGCGTGGTGGTCATGGACAGCGACTGGGGCACGGCCATCGTGCATCCGGGCGACCGGCACGTCGTGCACGAGGTCATCGAGACCATGATCGCGGGCACCACCAATCCCTACGCGGGCCGCCGGCTGGCGGGTCAGCTCACCCAGGCCGGGCTGGTCGTCGACGACATCGGCTCGCACGCGCTGGTGCAGGACGGCCGCGTCGGTGCGGGCGCGCTCCTCGCCCGGGTGGCGGACCGGGCCGTCGCGCGCAGCGCCATTACCGAGCGTCAGCGCGACCAGCTGCTCGCCGACCTGGAGGCCGGCGCCGCCAGCGGCGACATCCACCTGTCGGTGACCATCTTCGCGGTGCTGGCCCACAAGCCGCACTGAGAAACAGCCCGGGCGCGCACCGGTTCCGGTGCGCGCCCGACGCGCGAAAAACGTTTCGCAACAACTGATTTCGGAGCACGAGGGTAACTCATCGGGGACCCCCGAAATGCTAGCGGCACCCAACCGCCGGCACGGGTTGCCGACCGGTCACGGCACCCGAACCGCCCGCTAAAGGCTCGGGGAGGAGTTCATGAGCTTCTCGGACGCGGCCAGCAGCACGCAGGTGGCCAGGCCCTCCATCGCCTGCTCCAGCTCACCCTCGGACGGGAAGCTGGGCGCGATGCGAATGTTCTTGTCCTCCGGGTCCTTTCCGTACGGGTAGGACGATCCGGCGGGGGTCAGCGCGATGCCCGCGTCCTTCGCCAGCGCCACCACCTTGCTCGCGGTGCCCTCCAGCACGTCCAGGCTGATGAAGTAGCCGCCCTTCGGCTCGGTCCAGGACGCCACCTTCGAGGCGCCCAGCCGGTCCTCCAGAATCCGCAGCACCAGTTTGAATTTCGGCTCCAGGATGGCGCGGTGCTTCTGCATGTGCTCCCGCACACCCTCGGCGTCCCCGAAGAAGCGCAGGTGCCGCAGCTGGTTCAGCTTGTCCGGGCCGATGGTCTTCTTGCCCAGGTGCTTCAGGTACCACTCCAGGTTCGCGGTCGACGAGCCGAAGAAGCTCACGCCCGCACCCGCGAAGGTGATCTTCGAGGTGGAGGCCAGCACGAACGGGCGGTTCGGGTGCCCCGCCGCCGCGGCCAGGCCCAGCACGTCCAGCACCGGCTCAGCGGTGTCGGTGAGCGGGTGCACCGCGTAGGCGTTGTCCCAGAACAGGCGGAAGTCCGGCGCGGCCGTCGGCATCGAAACCAGTTCGCGGGTAACGGCTTCGGAGAAGGTGACGCCGGTCGGGTTGGAGTAGTTCGGCACCGCCCACAGACCCTTGATGCTGGGGTCGGACGCCACCAGCTCCGCGATCAGGTGGGTGTCCGGGCCGTCACCCTTCATCGGGATCGGGATCATCTCGAAGCCCAGCGACTCGGTGATGGCGAAGTGCCGGTCGTACCCCGGCACCGGGCACAGGAACTTGAGCACCGGCTCGTCGGCCCAGCGGCGCACCGAATCGGCGGTGCCGTGCAGCATCGAGAACACCAGCAGGTCGTGCATGATCTCCAGGCTGGCGTTGTTGCCGGCGAGCAGATTCGACACCGGAATGCCGAGCAGCTCACCGAAGATGGCGCGCAGCTCCGGCAGGCCGTGCAGGCCACCGTAATTGCGCACATCGGTGCCGTTGGCGTCGCGGTAGTCGGCGGTGCCCGGCAGCTCGAGGAGTTCCTGCGAGAGGTCCAGCTGCTCGGGCGAGGGCTTTCCTCTCGTAATGTCCAGCGTCAGCTTCTCGGTCTTGAGCTTCGCGTAGTTCGCGGTCTGCGTCTCGTGTTCCGTCACGAGTTCCGCATGGCTCATCAAACCGAATTGCGTCTGCCGAGGCATCTGACAGCCTTTCCAATGGCGTGGGATGTTTGTCCAGGGTTGCGCGCACCGCGAACCCAACCGACCACGTTACTAGGCGACCGCTCCGATTCGGCAGGGATATATACAGTTCCGTCGCCGCCCGATCGGGCCCCGAAAATGAAAGGGGACCCAGCGCACCCGGCAGAGCCCGTTGACCCTTGCTGCCTTCCGGCCCTGGGGGAGTTCACAGGATGCGCGCCGCGCTGGATCCGTCGGCCAGTGTAGCGGCTCACCGCGCCCCGTGCGCCACCGGGTCGATACGATGCCTGCGATAAGCGGGGTCACCCGCGAAATTCCGGAGGGGAAAGACGAGATGACGAGTTCCGATCCAGGATCGGGTGGGCCGCACGACCCGGCAAAAGCCCAGGAAACCGCGCAGTGGTGGGCCACCCCGCCCAGCGGAACCGACGCCGGTCAACCGGTCCAGGGCGCGGACCCGACCATGCTGAACTACAACGCCGGCGGTATCCCGCCATACACGCCGCCCGCCCAGCCGCTTTCGACCGGCCAGCCCTCCGGCGGCTACCCGGCGGTGCCGGGGGGATTCCCGCAGCAGGCGATGTCGGGGGGATTCCCGCAGCAGGCGGTGCCGGGCGGTTACCCGCAGCAGCCGGCCTCCGGGGGCTACGCGCAGCAACCGATGTCCGGCGGCTTCCCCCAGCAGCAGTACGCCCCGCCTCCGACCCCGCCGATCGCGCCCGCCTACGGCTACCCGGCGCAGCCGCCCCGCTCGGGCGGCAACAAGACCGGCTGGATCGTCAGCGGTGTCATCGGCCTGGTGGTGATCGTCGGCGTCATCATCGGCGCGGTCGCCCTCTCCGGCGGCGACGGCCCCTCGCCGCTGAGCGACGACAAGAAGAAGAACGCCGGCAAGTACACGATGGACGGTGTCACCAACGGCTGCAGCGTGATCGACACCTCGGTGCTGAGCAAGTGGGTGTCCACCTCCAAGGGCACCCCCGAGCACTCCGAGACCAAGCCCACCGACTACTCGGGCGGCCGCTTCGACTGCCGCGCCGGCAACGAAGAGGCCAGCAAGACCGACAAGTACACCACCAACACCGCCGACCTCACCCTCGACGTGTCCTTCTCGAGCGGCGCGTCGACGGCCTACAACAAGCCCGAATACGACACCTGGAAGACGACCGACACCGGCACCACCGGCAGCGGCCGCACCGCCGGCGACGTGAACGGCATCGGCGAGGCGGGCTACTGGTCGGCCAAGGTCGACGACTGGACCTACTGGACCACCACCGACTACACGGTCGCGGTCAAGGACGACAACGCCTCCGTCAAGGTCAACATCCGCCTGCGCATGGCCAAGGGCCAGGACGTCAGCAAGGACGCGATCGCCCAGGTCTGCAAGGACCAGGCCCAGAAAGCCCTCACCAATCTGAAGAAGAAGTAGCCGCCGACCACGGCATTTGCTTCCACCAGGGGGGCACCCGGTATATTGCTCGGCGGAGGATTCGCCTAGTGGCCTATGGCGCTCGCCTGGAACGCGGGTTGGGTTAACAGCCCTCAGGGGTTCAAATCCCCTATCCTCCGCCGGATGGGCCCAGGTCAGATGCTCTATTTGAGCAGCTGGCCTGGGCCGCATCAACAACGGCATCAACACG